>DAINBR010000001.1:0-34762 GCA_036732865.1 Bacteroidota bacterium
CCGGTGAGGTGCTGGGCCTGGATCTTGGAACCAGCAGCGCACAGACTTCCACAGAGTCCATCGAGCCCGGGCTTCTTGATCTTTGTGTATCGTTGCGCTCGGAACTCCGGCGTGAGAAACTCTGGACTCTCTCCGACAAGATCCGGGATGGTCTGATCGCTCTCGGCATCGTCCTCGAGGACAAGAAAGAAGGAACGACGTGGAAGCGCATGCGTGCAGGCCAATAGCTTTCGTACTGTGCACCGTTGCGCTGTTGCTCTGCGGTGTGCGGGTTGCGGTCGGGCAGGGGTCGGCCGGCACTGACGGACGTCTGGAACCAAGATTTCTTGTCGATATGCCGACTGCCGGCATGCCGGACAAAAGCACCGTCGTACTGGACATCGATTTCTACCGGGAAGGTGGCCTGCTTTTTGGCATCAGCACAGGAATTTTCGACCGCCTCAGCCTGGGTCTCTCCTACGGCGGGTCACGGATCATCGGTTCCGGCTCGCCGGCGATGCATCCCCTCCCCGGAATGAACCTCCGTCTTCGCATTCTTGAAGAAGGGCTGGTCTTCCCTGCACTCACCCTGGGTTTCGATTCGCAGGGGAAAGACGGCTATCTGACAGAGCTGGATCGCTACCGGGTCAAATCTCCCGGATTGTTCGTCGCGGTGAGCAAGAACTACTCGTTCCTTGGATACCTGAGCGTTCACGGGGGAGCCAACTACAGTTTTGAACGCGCCGATGGGGACCGGGATGTGAACGTCTTCACCGGCGTCGAAAAGACCATCGGTCCGGTACTCTCGTTTGTCATGGAGTACAATTTCGGCACAAATGATAACAGCGCGGAGGCTGTGGGGAAGGGGTGGGGGTATATCAATGCAGCAATCAGGCTGATGCTGGGAAGCGGGTTGACTGTCAGTTTCAATCTTAAAGATATCGTCAAGAACGGTCCCGACATCACCGTGGCCAACCGGACCATATCTCTCGAGTACGCAAGGGCCTTCTGAACGTGACTGTTGCTTTTCGTGGACTACCGGGGCCTGATTGTCTCAAAATCGATACATTGACCCGGTGAAAACGGCTAAAAGCAATGTATTTTGAGAAGAAACCATATGGCATCATTATTGCAATTCGAAGGCATAGAGTAGGAGGATTTGATCATGAAATCACGTCATACAACCTGGATGTCCATCGGCGCCGCCGGAATCATTGCTCTCCTTTCAAGCGGATGCTACACACAATTCGGGCCCACAAGGGACGAGGAAGTTGTCCGCTATGAAGATCAGGATGAGTACGAGTATACGGATGAAGACTCGGTTGCGTACACCGAGGACTATGATAACACCCGTCAACGCTTCTATGACGAGCAGTACTATCCGGGTTACTCGTTCGGCTTTGGATTCTACGATCCTTGGTCATGGCACTACCGCCCGTGGTACGGATACAATTCGTACTGGTATGATCCGTATTGGGGGTGGTGCGGCACAGGCTACCCTTATTATTCGGCATGGTGGTCACGCCCGATCCATGGATACAACCCATCCTGGTATTATGGGTCCTCATACCGGGGCGGGCTCGGATATGCAATCAGGGGTGGGAATGCGCACGGTTCAACCCGCTCGTTCGGTTCAACCCGCTCGGCCGGCCAAGTCCGGGGCGCGAGCGGTAACACGCCGGGTGGAAGCAGAAGCAGTGGAACCGTGACTACTCCTTCAGCCGGCACATACAAAGCAAAGCCCCGAGCAGCGAACCCCGGGAGCGGAAAGTCAGCGGATCGTCCGGCGCGTGTTACATCGCCCGGCAGCGGCCGTGGCAGTTCGCGCGAAGCAACGCGAAGCGAGACACCGAGATCTTCCCCCCGTCCGAACAGCGGCGGGCGGGAATCAGCACGCGGAGCACGTTCATACTCGCCGCCTCCTTCATCGTCGGGAAACAGCGGAGGGTCTTCGGGCAGCCGTGACGGCAATCGAGGAGAACGGTCGGGTGGTTCATATTCTCCTCCCGCGTCCTCACCGGCTCCCTCATCGCCACCGCCGTCAAGCGGCGGTAGCAGTGCACCGGCGAATACCGGCAGTCGGGGCGGGAACAGACGTTGATTCGAACAGAGGAGACCATGAAACGTACATTTGGTAACGTCATCGCATCTACAGCAGTTCTTGCGCTGACAGCAGTGCAGGCTTTCGGACAGTATCCTGAAGATGCATTGCGGCTCGGTCTGACGAGCACAGGTGTGGGAAGCCGGTCGCTCGGCATGGGAAATGCCTATACCGGCGTTGCGAACGACTTCAGTGCGCTCTACTGGAACCCCGCGGGTCTCGCCCAGCTTCAGTTCAGCGAGTTCTCTCTCGGGCTTTCCTACCACAAGAATGCTGACAAGAGCACGTTTTTCAATAAACAGGAAAATTACAGCAGCACCTCCACCAATCTCAATGGCCTCGGTCTGGTGTACAAGATACCCACGAACCGGGGCAGCATGGTACTGGCCTTCGGGTACGACCGCCAGAGCAACTTCGCCAGCGGAATGTCGTTTACCGGATTCAATCCCGGGAGCAGCATCATTCAGTCCTATGCCCGCAACGGTTCGTTCTATCCGTCGGATCTGTCGGACAACGTTGCGTACCAACTGTACCTGGCTGACATTGATACCGTGACGGGGCGATTCACGAGTCCCATTACCGGCAGGGTGACACAAATCGCCAAGGTAGTGGAGGGCGGGGGACTCAACAACTGGTCCATGGGTGGGGGGGTAGATGTCGCCAAGGATTTGAGTCTTGGTGTGACGCTCACGTACCTCTCCGGCACGTACCGGTATGACCGGAACTACGCGGAGGAAGATCGCGACCGCAATTGGGACGCATACCCGTACGACTTCAATCGTCTGTCCGTTGACGAGTACATCGAAAGTGACATCAGCGGCGGCAATGCAAAGTTCGGACTGCTCTACAGGATTCCGGACCGTTTCCGGCTCGGCGTTGCCGCAAAGACACCGACATCGTTCACCGTGAAAGAAAACTTCGGCATCACTGCGACGAGCGTCTTCGACAACGGCGACACGTATCCACTGGATGAGGCTTTCGAGTCAAACGGAAGCGGCGAGTATGACGTGGTCACGCCATGGGAATTCAGTGCAGGCGTTTCGGTGGTATTGCGCGATCTGATGGTCTCAGCAGATATCGATTATACCGATTGGACGCAGCTGAGGTTTGAAAACGCCAATGCCGACTTGATTGCGCAGAACAGGGACATGAAGACCATCTTCCGCGGCGCGTCCAACTACCGGGTAGGGATCGAATATGACCTTGCAAAGATCGGCGTCCGGTTGCGCGGTGGATTTATGTACTTCTCTTCCCCGTATGCAAATGACCCGTCGACATACGACCAGAAGTATATCACAGGGGGAATCGGATTCCTGCTGGGTCCCTCCACGATGCTTGACATCGCATATGCACGGGGGTGGTGGGAGACATTCAGAACGAACTACGACGTCAGCTCGCTGACGGACGAAACGCTGACCACCAATACCGTCTTGGCGACCTTCTCGTACCGCTTCTAGCGATCCGGTTGTTTGCAACAGTACGGGCGATTCTCTATATTGAAGTCCGCCACGCGAAAGCGCGACGGACTTCGCGTTTTTCCCCACCCCGGAGTACCACGTGAGCAGGCGGCTGAAAATCGTCATCGGCATCAGTGGCGTCGTCATCGTCGTTGCTGTCGCGCTATTTGCATTCGTCCGCTACCAGCTCACGAAGTCGTTTCCGCTCACGACAGGATCCATCTCGCTGAAGGATGTGCGGCAACAGACAGATGTGTACCGTGACGACTATGGTGTACCGCACATCGCCGCCCGGAATGAACGGGATGCTCTTTTTGCGATGGGATTTGTCCATGCCCAGGATCGCCTCTGGCAAATGGACCTCCAGAGGCGGGCCGGGGCCGGACGGCTTTCGGAAATTGTGGGAATTGCCACGCTCCCGTTTGACCGGATGTTTCGTATTGTCGGACTGCAACGGATCGCCGTTCAAATCGAGCGGAACCTCTCCGAACAGACGCGCAACGATTTGCAGGCGTACTGCGAGGGCGTCAATGCGTGGTGCATGCGGTCTGCGGGAAAACTGCCGATCGAGTTCGACCTCCTGCGCTACGAACCGGAACCATGGACACCAGTTGACTGCATTCTCGTCGGCCGCCTGCTCGCATGGGAACTCAATCTGTCATGGTGGACAGACATCACCTACGGGGCACTGGTTGCCCGACTGGGCAAGGATACCGTGGCGCAGATACTCCCGCCGTTCCCCCAGTCAGTGCCTCCGCAGGTTCCGGCTGATCAATGGCACCACTATGCAGCCTCCCTGCACGACTATCTCACGACATCACAAGACTACCTCGCCTATTGCGGTCGGCCGCTCCCCGGCACCGGAAGTAATGCGTGGGTCATCGGTCCGCACCGTTCGGAGACCGGCAAAGTTATCCTTGCGAACGATACGCATCTTCACCTGACACAACCCCCGCAATGGTATGAGATAGGTGTACGCGCACCCGGACTGGCTTTCCACGGGATGTCGGTGCCCGGCGCCCCGGGCATTGTCGCCGGCAGAAATGACTCGATCGCGTGGGGCATCACCAATCTGATGGCCGACGATGCGGACTTCTTTGTTGAACAGATCAATGAAGCGGACAATACTTACTGGTATGAAGATGCCTGGCACCCGCTCACCGTGCGCGAGGAGGAAATTACCGTGCGCGGGGACTCCTCGGTCATGCTGCGCATTCGCGCAACGGCGAACGGACCCATCGTAACGGACATCCGCACTCCCTTAAACCGCGCGACCCCACCCTGGGCTGCGAGCATGCGATGGGTCGGGGCGGAGATGGACGACCAGCTGGGTGCATTTCTGCGGATCAACCGCGCACACGATTGGGCTGGATTCCTCAAAGCGCTGGAAGGCTATGCCCTCCCCGGCCAGAACTTTGTGTACGGAGATGTGCGGGGGAACATCGGCTACTGCTGTGCTGCCCGTCTCCCGATCCGGGGATCCGGGCGCGGGCTCCTGCCGGGGGCCGGATGGGACCGGGCTGCGGGGTGGACAGGCTTCGTGCCGTTCGACCGGCTTCCGCACATTTTCAACCCGCCTGCCGGATATCTTGCGAGCGCCAACAACAAGACTGTCGACGACTCCTACCCGTACTATATCGGTGACCTCTGGGAACCCCCGTCCAGGATTGAGCGTCTCCGTTCTCTCTTCGACGTTCCCGACAGCAAGATATCCGTCCACGATTGCCGGCAGCTGCAGAATGAAACGTACTCACCGCTTGCCAAAGAACTGGCTCCATTCCTTCTGGCCGCCGCCGCCGACAGCGTGATCGGCACAGGCCTGGGGGAGCGGGTGCGTGAATACCTGACGAACTGGGATTTCCGATTCACGGCGAACGATATTGCCACGTCGATCTATCAGGAGTTTCTGCTGCAGCTGGTCAGGAATATTTTCCTCGATGAAATGGGTGAGGATCTCTTTCACGATTTCACGATGCTGGTGAATGTTCCGTTACGGGTGACGACCAAGCTGGTGAAGGAAGGGACATCCGTCTGGTTTGATGATGTGCGCACACCCGCTGTTGAGACGCGTGATGACATACTCCGGCGGAGTGCCGGGGAGGCGATTCGTGATCTCATCGCGCGGGCAGGTGAGGACCCGCGATTGTGGCGATGGGGAAATGTGCATACGGTCACACTCCGGCATATCTTCGGGATGCAGCCCCCGCTGGACAGGGTGTTCAACATCGGACCATTCCCCTATCCGGGGGCATCTACGGCCCTCATGAGCGGTGAGTACAGCTTCGCTGCACCGTTTGCCGTGACTGTAGGGGCGTCGTTCCGCCAGATCTTTTCGTTTGCAGATTCCGGGACTCATCTGGCTGTTCTTCCTTCGGGAGAATCGGGTCAGGTGTACCATCCCCATTACGATGATCAGACATCGCTGTGGCTGCACGGAGCGTACCGCACAGTTGTACGGGAGCCGGGCAGTCAGCCCGGGGACCATCTTCGTCTGCTTCCCGCGGGGGTCCCGCAGTGATCATCGGCGATCGTTTGAAACGCTGCCTTGCAGAAGCCCGGCACATCGTAGCATTCACGGGGGCGGGGATATCCGCAGAAAGCGGTGTGCCGACATTCCGCGGTGCGGGCGGCATCTGGAACACCATGCGTCCCGAAGAACTCGCAAGCATGGAGGGATTTCTCCGCAATCCGCGGCTTGTGTGGGAGTGGTACGCATACCGGAAACGTGTTATTGCGGAAGTACAGCCGAATGCGGGACATTGTGCGCTGGCCCGGATGGAGAAGCTGGTGCCGGATTTCTCCGTGATTACGCAGAACATCGATAACCTCCATCGCCGTGCAGGCAGCGTCCGGGTGTTTGAATTGCACGGGAATATCGAACGGAACTACTGCATAACATGCGGGCGCCGGTATTCCAATGAAGAAGTGCTGCAGGCAGCCGGAGTTCCCCGCTGTGCCGCGTGCAACGGCAACATCCGGCCGGATGTGGTGTGGTTTGGCGAGTTGCTTCCCGATGACCAATGGGAAGGCTCGGTGCGCGCATCGGAATCGGCTTCGTTGTTTCTCTCCATCGGCACCTCAGCCGTCGTGTATCCGGCAGCTTCGCTGCCGGTGATAGCAAAAGCACATGGAGCATATCTTGTGGAAATCAACCCTGAGCCGACACCGCTGACCGAGCGCGCAGATGAATTCCTGCAGGGGCCGGCGGGAAGCGTACTGCCGGAATTGTGTGACGTGTTGTATGAAGCACGAAAGGTATTGCCGTGAAAATCCTTCCCGGAAAAGCACGCATCGTCTGCACACTGGGTCCCTCCTCCCGTGAACCGGCCGTATTGTCCAGGATGGCGGAAGCCGGCATGGATGTCGCACGGTTGAATTTCTCCCATGGGTCCCACGACGATCATGCGCGCCTGATTGCCGGCGTGCGGAACACTGCTCAGGAAGCGGGTGTGCCTCTGTGCATTATGCAAGATCTTCAAGGTCCGAAGATCCGCATTGGCGCTCTCGCCGATGGCTCTGTGGAACTCGTCGCGGGAAAGACCGTTGTTATTACCACGGAACCGTGGCCGGGAACCGCCGAACGGGTGCCGACATCGTTTGTGAGTCTCCCGCACAGTGTGCACGCGGGAGATACGATCCTGCTGGACGACGGCAAATTGCGCCTGACGGTGCTGACCACGTCGGAGAAAGATGTGACGTGCGAGGTGAATGTGGGAGGGAAGCTGAGTTCACGAAAAGGGATCAATCTGCCGGGCGTCGCCTTGAGCATTCCATCGATCACTTTGAAGGACCTGGAGGATCTGGCTTTCGGCATCAAGAACGAATTGGACTACACGGCTTTGTCATTTGTGCGGTCAGCCGACGACGTGCGCGCCCTGCGCAGCGCCATTGAGCAATGTGCCGGGCCCGGGACATACCATCCTGTCGTCGCGAAGATCGAGAAACCGCAGGCGCTTCTCAATATCGATGAGATCATTGCCGAAGCGGATGGAATCATGGTCGCCAGGGGCGATCTCGGCGTAGAAATTTCCCCCGAAGAGGTGCCCCTGCATCAGAAACGCATCATCGCCAAGTGCAACCGCGCCGGCAAGCCCGTGATCGTCGCAACACAGATGTTCGAATCAATGATTGTCAATCCCATACCGACCCGGGCGGAAGCCAGTGACGCCGCGAACGCGGTGCTTGACGGTGCGGATGCGGTGATGCTCAGCGGCGAAACATCCATCGGCGCATACCCCGTGGAAGCCGTTGCGATGATGACCCGCATCATCAACAACGTAGAGAACGAGGCGGGACGTGCGTGGCAATCGACGCACACCGCTCCGGACGTTGTGCCGGACTACCATGAGGCGCTCGGAAAGGCGGCGTGTGTCTTAGCGGAGCAGATACATGCCGCGGCGATCGTGACCGTGACTCAGAGCGGCATGACGGCGCGTATTGTCGCCCATCACCGTCCCCGAACCCCGATTGTAGCTGTGACCAACTCCGCGGCCACTCTGCGCCGCCTGAATCTCGTATGGGGTGTGCATGGGCTTCTCGTGGACCAGGTGTTTGCCGATTCGGACAGTACACTGCGTGCCGTGGAAGATCGCCTTGCAGCGGAAGGAGTGTTGCAGAGCGGAGAGATGTATGTGTTGATTGCCGGTCAACCGCTCTTTGCCGGCGGCGGGACCAATCTCATCAAAGTGGAATACAGAAGATAGCGGTCATCACGATCCGCGTTTCTTCTTCTGCGGAGTGTCCTCGATCTCGAACACACGATCGAGCATCGAGATTTTCAGCAGGCTTGAAACCTTCCTGTGCACGTTGAGCAAGCGGACCTTCCCACCGTGTTCCTTCATCTTACGCTCGGCGATCAATAGCGCGCTCAATCCGCTGCTGTCACAGAACTCGACCTGCGTCAAATCCACCGTCAGAGTCTTCACTTTGGGAGTGCAGAGAATCAGGAACTCGCCCTTGAGTTCTCCCGCGACGGTAGAGTCCAGTTTCTTCTCTCTGACGGTGAGGGTTACCGCTGTTCCGTTGCCCTGTGTATCGAACTTCATGCGCGTCCCTTTCGAAACGGCCCTAGAACATCTTCAGGCATGCTGCAAGTCGATCGTAGACCGCACCGCTGCGTGCCGCGTCGGGTTGCAGCTGGAAATTATAGAAGAGCTCCGCACCGTCCCGTGCAAATCCTATCCGCACGCGTGCATTGCTTTCCCTACAAATATAGGCCGAGGGGAGGAGAGAGTCAAGGTTCAGGTCGATGGCGACGTCGTATGCGCGCTCGGCAATGCGTTGCCTGATCTCGCGTGCCGGAAGAAACAACCACCCCGTCGAGCCGGGATGCACGCGCACCACGGTGCTGCGGGGAAGCAGCGCTGCGGCACCGTCATTGTGTTCGCCGGCGACGATGGTCACCTGGTCATCGGCGAAGTACGCTCGTACGAGGTCGATGACCGGCGCCGGCGACTGTGCCGTCGGTGTCAGGGGAAGAATCAGGAGGGCGTGGGTGCCCGTCGACAGCAGGTCGGTGAACGAAATAACGGTGTTGTGCATCCGGCGGAAGTGCCAGCGTGCCGCCTGGACACCAAGGGAACAACGAAGAGATTCCAGCATGCGTTAGGACCCTATGATCTTCTTGAGTTCGGCTTCAGTAACCACGGGGATGTGCAACGCCCGCGCATGTTGTAGTTTCGCACCTGCTTCCTCTCCCGCAACAACGAAGTGTACGCTCTTGCTCACAGCGGAAACCACCTTGCCGCCGTGCCGTTCAATCAGCGTCCGCGCTTCATCACGCGTAAGCGTCGACAACGTCCCGGTCAGAACAAAAGTCCTGCCGGAAAGCGGACCGGCCGTCGGGCCAGTGCCTCCGGTCATGGTCAGCCCGGCCTTTTCCAAACGGCGGAGGATCTCGCGGTTGTGCTGCTCCGCGAAGAAATGCACAACACTCTCGGCGATTGCCGGCCCGATGGCAGGCACCGTTTGCAGGGTGGCTTCGCCGGCGTCACGCAGCACCGCCATCGAAGGAAAATTATCTGCAAGAGTTCGCGCCACCCCCGCGCCGACGTGGCGGATGCCGAGGGCAAAGAGCAACCGGTGGTACGGTTGCGCCTTGCTCCGTTCGATGGCTTCCAGCAAATTGGCAACGCTCTTGTCACCCCATCGATCCAGATTTGCGAGCGCACTCCGGTGCCCGGCGAGTTGATACAGATCCGCAACGTTCTTCACAAGCCCGCGCGTCACCAGAACGTCGACAGCGGCTTCGCCGAGCCCGTCAATATCCATGGCGCCGCGCTGTGCGAAATGCTCGATGCGCCCGCGCACCTGTGCCGGGCATTCGGCGTTTTCACAATAGTAGTTTGCCTCGCCCTCAGCCCGGTAAATGTGCGCAGTGCAGACGGGGCACGACCGCGGCATCGCGAAGGGGCGCGCGCCCGTCGCCCGCTTTTCCGCAACCACACCGGATACCTTCGGGATAACATCGCCGCCCTTCTCCACGATCACCGTATCGCCGATACGGAGATCGAGCTGTGCAATGTAGTCCACGTTGTGCAGTGTCGCGCGCGATACCGTTGAGCCTCCGACGAACACCGGCGCGAGTTCTGCTACCGGCGTCACGGTGCCCGTGCGCCCGACCTGAAGGGCGATTCCGGTGAGAACGGTCTCGGCTTTGCGGGAAGCAAACTTGAACGCAATCGCCCAGCGGGGGCTCTTGGCAATCGTGCCCAATTCCGCCTGTTGCGCAAGCGAATCTACCTTGACCACGATGCCGTCGATTTCGTAGGGAAGCTCGTCACGGTGTGCCTCCCAGTGCCGCCAGAAGCCGATAACCTCGTCAATAGTCCCGCAACGGCGGTAGTGGGGGTTGACAGGGAAGCCGAGCGAGGAGAGATGCTCCAGATTCCGCAGGTGAGATGTCAGGTGTGCGTCTTTCGCAAAGACCGCATAGGTGAACAACCGTATCGGCCGGACGGCAACGGTGCGGGGATCCTGCAGCTTCAATGTACCGGCTGTTGCGTTCCGCGGGTTGATGAACACCTTTTCGCCGTTCTGCTCGCGAGCCCGGTTCATCGCTACAAAGTCCGTGCGCATCATATAGGCTTCCCCGCGCACCTCAAGGCTTCGGTAGGCTTTCCCGGTTGTGCGAAGGCGCAGGGGAAGTTGACGGACTGTCCGGAGATTGTGTGTGATGTCATCGCCCTGCAGGCCGTCCCCGCGGGTTGCGCCCTGCCGGTATGCTCCATCGCGGTACCGGAGGGTGACCGCCACCCCATCGATCTTGAGCTCCACAACGTAGGCCGGGGCTGCCGTACCGAGCAACTCCCGCACGCGCCGGTCAAAGTCCCGAATTTCCTCTTCAGAATAGGAGTTTGCCAGGCTCAACATGGGCGGGTCGTGCACGACCGTGCCGAATTCCTTCGTCAGCCGGCCTCCGACGCGCTGTGTCGGCGAATCCGGAGTGACCAGTGCCGGGTAGGCGGCTTCGAGATCTTGCAGCTCCCGGATGAGTTCATCATACTTCTCGTCAGCGATCGCGGGTTCCGCGAGGATGTAGTACCGGTAATCGTGATCCAGGATCTCCTTGCGAAGTTCTTCGGCCCGCCCGCGGACGCTGTCGGGAATTGGCTTCACGGTGTGGTGCTCCGGCCGGGTGGGGACGTTAACGAGCGGCGATTGAGCTCCAGATTCCGTACCACACTCCCCGGCTTGCCGACCGTTCCAAGATCCGTCGTATTCAGACGGAAAAGCATTCCGCCGGCATTGCCGAGGGTAACAGTGAATTTCTCCTTTGCCTTCCACCTGCGCCTGACGTTGGGAGGGAAGAGATAGTCATTGGGAGGTGTTCCATCGATGGAGAGCTGCATCCACACACTGTCGATTGTCGCCACAGAAAGCTGGAGGCTGTCGCGCGGCGTTGCCGGAGCAGGCTGTGCGGCCACAGTTGTGGTGTCGTTGGGGAAAGCCCGGCGTTGATTCTCGGCAACCGTTGTGCCGAACGGAATTTCATGGACCGCGGGCGGGCCGCTCGATCGCGTGAAGTAGAGAATCACGGCAATGATGCAGACAGTGACAACGCTTATTGCGGAGAGCAGTGTCGCCCGGTGAGTCCACCATGCATGATGCGGAGCCGGAGGAGTGGGCATTGTTGCAGGTGTGTCGGGCACGGACTGCACCGGGACTGCGGCCGGCTCGGCCGGATGCGATGCCTGATCATGTTGATGCATCACGTCTGCGGGGTCAAGTCCGATGGCCGCCGCGTATTCGCGGATGAATGCGCGGAGGTAGGCCTCCGGCAACAGGGCTTCCTCTCCTGCCTCAATGGCCCGAAGGTATTTCAGGTCGATAAGCGTGGTTTGTGAAACGTCGTCGAGAGTAAATCCTGCCGCCTCCCGTGCGGCACGCAGCTTCTCAAAGAAGGTCGGGTCCGTGTTCATGGCGTCGCTGCCTTTTCCTGGAATGTGCGCTGGTCGAGCACTTTGCGCACTTTGAATGCGAGCGTCTCGATTTGAAACGGTTTTTGTACGAAGCCATTGACTTCACTGGAAAACCGGGGCGTATCGACGGCGCCTCTGCCGTACCCGGTGACGATCAACACGCGGACGTGCGGATTGATGGCGCGCAGATGTTCGAAAGCTACCGTTCCGGACATCACCGGCATATTGATATCGAGGAGGATGAGATCGACGCTTGCCCTGCGCGTGCGGTAAAACTCCACGCCTTCCTGTCCGTTGTGGGCGATGTACACGGTGTAGCCCAGGGATGTGAGAAGGTCCTGGGCGATTTCGCAGACCGGCGGTTCGTCGTCGATGACGAGGATATTCTCCGTTCCTCGCGGCAGGCGGTGCGGACGTTTCCGCGCGGCGTCGGGTGCGGCAGCGGAGTGCCGGGGAAGGAACAGCGAAAACGTGGTTCCGTTCCCCTCGCTGCTTTCAAGCGTGATATAACCGCCGTGATTCTGCAGAACGCCGTAGACCACGGAGAGGCCCAGTCCCGTGCCGTTGTCCTTGGTGGTGAAGAAAGGCTCGAAGATGCGATCCTGTATCTCGCGCGGAATCCCGCGGCCCGTGTCGGTGATGCGGATTTCGACAAACGGCCCGGTGAGGTTCGCCGGGGCACCCGCCGGAGGCGCGCTGCCGGGGACGGGGATCGTGTCGATTGTCAGCACCCCCTTTTCGGGCATTGCATCGCGCGCATTCAAGAAGAGGTTGAGAAGAGCCTGCTGGATCTGACCGTCATCGCCGTTTACGGTGATCGGGTCGGGAAAAAGGTTGGTGCGCACGGTGATGTCTTTCGTCACGCTGCGCTGGAATAGATCCAGTGTTTCGTGAATAAGCGCATGGATATCCACAGGGGCGGCTATCGTTTCCGTCTTCCGTGCAAAGGTCAGGAGCTGGCGAGTCAGGGAAGACCCGCGGCGCGCGCTGGACTCGATGATTTCTACGTACTTTGCCAGCCGGACGCGGTCGCTCAGGTGCCGCCGCATGATGGAGGCGGAGCCCATAATCGCCGCGAGGATATTGTTGAAATCATGGGCAATTCCCCCCGCGAGATTGCCGATGCTGTCAATCTTTTGTGCGTGCAGCAGCGCACCTTCCATCTTTTTCCGCGCGGTGATGTCGCGGGCGACAATGCGCGCGGTGCGTACGACTCCGGCGTCATCGAATACCAGTGAAGAGTTCAACAGCACGGCAAGACGCGTCCCCCGCGGGGAGACGACATGCTCTTCCACATCCTTCAGCACACGGCCTTCGGCGAACATGCGGTCAACCATCTGGCGGACGGCCTCTGCGCGCACGGGGTCGAACAGGCACTCGAACGGCTTACCGAGGAGGGTCTGCGCGGTGATGCCGAGCATTTCCGCGCCCGAGCGATTGCATCCCACGATAGCGTGGTGCCGGTCAACGCTGAGATACAGGTCCGGTGCGTTTTCAAAGAGGTCGGCATACTGGTGTTCGGACTGCCGCAAGCGATCGAAGAGCCACGCATTGTGAATGGCAATGCTGACCGTGCTGCTGATTGCGTCAACGAGCTCCGCCTGCTTGGGTGCAAAGAGACGATAGGAAGTTCCCGCGATGACGAGCACTCCGGCGATAGTCTCCTTGGTGCGCAGGGGGATCGACGTCCATGACTGGATCCCCAGCTGCTTCAGCGGAGGAGGGATGGATCCGCCGTGCTCGCGCAACCGTTCCCGGGCAACGCGTGGCTGGTCGAGCCAAAGCATGTGCGGGTCGCCGGGGGACGATGCATGAGGAAGAAAGTCAACTGCTGGTTCCGTGGCGCTGTGTAATACGAGCGTCTCTCCTTCGAGGAGGTAGATCCAGCCCCAACGGGTATTCAGCACTGACGTCATATTGGCGAGCGCCGTGCTGAGGACTTCATCAAGGGGCACGCTACGATTGACGGCGTGAGCGACGTTGTTGATTGCGATGAGCTGACGGCGCTGGTCGTCAAGGCGGCGGTAGTTCAGGACGGAGAAGTAAACGCTGGTGAACCCGATAAGGCCCACGGCGAGGATACTGATAAAATCCATGAAGCGCGGGGCCTGCCCTGTGGCTGCCATTGAGGTGAGGATGGTTGCCATGGTAACGACCACGGCGGTGGAAGCCACTATCTGCGCCTGCTCAACCGGCCCGAGACCGCGGAAAAATCTGCGCACGCTGGTGACGGGATTCAACATAAATGCAATGTACGAAAGGGTGGTCAGACATTCAATGAAACCGCCCGGGCACTCGGCGGGAAAAAAAAGTCCCGTCATGTTGACGGGACTCCTGAGAACGCACCGGAAAATCGTTTGTTGCACCGGTAACACACACTACGCGGCATTCAGAGTGAACGCCACGGACAGCACATTACATCTTCTTCACCGGCAACACTGCTTCTTTGCAGGCTTTTGCCACGCGGAACTTCACGACCGTCTTGGCCGGAATCGTGATGGTCTCACCGGTTTTCGGATTGCGGCCGAGGCGTTCCTTGCGGTTCACCAGTACAAGTTTTCCGATACCGGGCAGCGTGAAGGTGTTCTTCGCTTCCTTGTAAGCGAGGGATGCGAGTTCCTCAAATATTGAGGCGACCACCTTCTTCTTCAAATCAAACTTGCCGGCAAAATGAGAAACGACCGCCGTCTTTGACATTGCTTTTGCCATTGATCCTCCTGAACGTTTGTGGGAGTGCACGTATGCTTGGGGGGAAAGATAGTATATTCCCCTGATAATTCAAACAAAAAAAGCGTTCAGCGGCTCGGTACTTCCGTCCGGGCTAACCACTTCCACCCGGCATCTGGGGAGTGCGTCGAGGAACAGCCGGCCATACGGCTTTGTCATGATCCGGGGGTCAAGGATGCTGATGATCCCCGTGTCGGTGACAGTGCGGATCAACCTCCCGGCTCCCTGACGGAATTTCAGAATCGCCTCGGGGAGCGAAAGTGCGAGGAAGGGATTCAAACCGCGGCGCTGGAGGTCCTCGAGCCGTGTTTCCATCAGAGGATGCGAAGGGACGGCAAATGGAAGTCGTGTGATGACAACATGTTCCAGCGCTTCTCCCGGAACATCTATCCCCATCCAGAAGCTATCCAACCCGAACAGGACAGAACTGACGTCACGCCGGAACTCCTGCAGCAATGCATGCCGTTGGGCGTCGGCCCTCTGAACCAGGAGTGTTATGCCCAGATCATCCAACCGATCCGCCACAGCCCGTGCTGTGGCATGCATGACCTTGGCGCTGGTGAATAGTACGAGCGCCTTTCCGTGTGTCGCTTCGATGCACTGCAAGACTGCATCGGGGAGCCGGAGCAGAAATGCGGGGGCATCCGGCTCCGGCAGGGAGCGGGTAACCCACACGCGCATCTGCCGGTCGAAGTCAAAAGGGGAATCCAGTATGAGATCGCCGGCGGATTCAGCCCCGAGTCTTGACTTGACATAGTCGAGTGACCCATCCACAGCGAGCGTGGCGCTCGTGAGAATCGTGGGTCCATACTCTCCGAACAATCGCGGCCCAAGGATGTCGTGGAGATCAAAAGGCGCAGTGCAGAGTGCCACGTTGTCGAGCGGCTTTGGGGCGATCTCAAGCCAGTATGCAGCACGCGCATGTCCGAGTGACATCACGTCCTCGAGGACGGCGAGGTCGCGTTCAAGGGACTGGCGCACGCCTGCAATTTCCTGTCTTCGCGTGGCGTCATCGGCGCGATCCTCCAGTGATTCCACTTTGTCAAGCAGCTCCTTCAGCGCCGGGGAGAGTGTGTCGGCGACGATATGCGGATCGCGCAGACGGATCTCACGCTCCACTCCTCCCGTTGTCCGCTGTTTGACTGCATCCACAAAGAGTGAGAAAAACTCTTCAATGGAGTCTTCTGCATGTTTGAAGAGCGACACCAGGCCACGCGGCGCGGGAACAAGAAGTCCTCTCCGGGCCCCGCGGTGATATAAGCGGTGGAGTGCCGACAACAGTCCACGGCGCGTGAGCTTCTGGCCGAACGCATTACCCGCAGCCTGCTCAATCAGATGGGCCTCGTCCAGAACAGCGAAGTCATTCTCGAACAGAAACTGCTCCTCCGTTTGCCGCAATGGCAGCAAACTGAAGAACAGTGCGTGGTTCATCACCACGACCTTCGCGTGCCGCGCTTTCTCGCGGATCTGCTGATAGTGACACCGGGTACCGCAGGTGCGCGGAGAGCAAATGCCGGGTTCAGAACAGACCGCATTCCAGATGTCGGGGCGCGGCACAAACGGACAGTTGCTGATCTCGCCGTCAGTGGTTGTGCGAGCCCAGTCCGCCAGTCGCTCGAGTTCGCCGGCGACATCATCGACGAACAATGCGCCGGCCGCGGAGAGCGCATTCTGAAGACGGGTGCTGCAGATGTAATTGCGTCTGCCCTTCAACGCAATCGCGGGGAAATCGATCCCCAGCAGGGATCGCGCAAGCGGAATATCCTTGAGCAACAGCTGGTCCTGCAGATTCTTTGTGTGTGTGGAGATGACCGCGGTGCGATTGTTGGCCAGTGCATGGAGTGCAGCCGGAAGGAGGTACGCCAGCGTCTTGCCGACGCCTGTCGGTGCTTCGACTATCAGATGCTGTGTTGTGTCGAGCGCATGTGCGACGGCCCGGGCCATAGTGTGTTGCTGCTCGCGGTAGGAGAAGCCGGGACGCTGCGACAAGGTCCCGCCGACACCGAGAATTCCGTCAAGTCCGTCGGGTGTCATGATCATGTCAGGGGATAATACGGAATTTCGATATTGAAATCGAACTGCGTGAACTGTCATTTCAAATGCAAATGCGCTATACTTCAACTCATGAAACGCATCGGTGTACTCACCCTGCTGCTCTGGATCGGGATTTCGGCAGGACGGGCACAGACGGATTCCCTGCGGCTCACATCGGTAATTGCCCGAGACGCGAAGACGGCATTTGCGGGTGCAGTGCACATCATCACGGCACCCGGACGGTGGCAAGGTGGCGATTGGGCCCGGACAGGTGTGGCCGCAGGAATCGCCGCCGGCTCGGTATGGCTCGATGCGGATGTGCGGACACTGATACAACGAAACGCGGATGCGGCCGACGGGCTCTCGGACGTTGCGGCTGCATACGGGAACGGATGGTTTGCCGTCGGGCTGACCACCGGTCTGTATGGCACCGGCGTGATCGTTCATGATTCATGGCTCCGGGAAACGGCGCTTCTCGCCGGAACCGCTGTCGTTGTCTCATCGCTTATCGCCAGGGTGATCAAACCCGTCGTCGGACGGGCACGGCCGTATGTCGGGACGGGGAACGGAGCATTTCACATGTTCACCCTGCAGGATGATTACAGTTCATTCCCGTCCGGCCATACGGTAGCAGCATTCTCCCTTTCAAGTGTCCTGGCGGCACGGATTGATCACCCTCTCGCCACGATCGGTTTGTACAGCCTGGCTTGCCTGACGGCCCTCTCCAGAGTATACACCGATCAACACTGGTTTTCCGATGTCGTAGTCGGAGGAATTTTCGCTTCGGCGGTCGGGCGGTCACTGGTGCTGTGGCATGAGGGGATCGATGCCGGCCCCTCATCGCTGCGGATAGCGCCCGGTGACGACCGAATCTGCCTGATATACACGTTTTGACAGCAATGCCACGTGTGAAAGGAAATGCGGTGACAGATCCCCCTTCTTCTCAACCAATGGATACAGTATTCCGGCGGACACTCCGCGAGGTCACCCAGCCATTTATCGACCTCTTCCACTCCTCCCGGGCGCTCTGGGGGATAAATCTCTCGTACATGCTGGAAGGGCTGACGTACTTCGGCGTGGTCGGTCTCCTGGCGATCTATTTCAATGATTTCATCGGCCTCAACGACATCAGCGCCGGTCACATGGTGGCATTTCAGACGGCCGGCATCACCCTCGGCATGTTGTTCTTCGGTGCGACCGTCGACATCGTCGGGCCGCGCAAAGCCCTGCTCGTGTCGCTCGCATTAATGCTCGTCGGCCGTGTGCTGCTCGCCATCGCGCCCGACCTCTCCGCCACGCGTGGCCTCTGGTCAGGCGCCCACCTGCTCGCCATGGGCGGGCTGCTCGGCGTCATTGCAGGGTATGGCATCTATCAGCCCGCATGCTACGCGGCGGTGAAATTCTTTACCAACGAGAAAACCGCTGCAATGGGATTTGCGATGCTCTATGCGCTGATGAACCTGGGCGGGTTCCTGCCGGGCCTCATATCGCCGCCAATCCGTAAGGCGTTCGGCATTACGGGTGTCTTCTGGGTGTACGCGTTTCTTACGGTGGTGGGCATTGCCATCGTGGCGCTGATTCTCACCAACAACGCCGTACGCCGGGCAACACTGGCGGTGGGTAAAGAGTCCGAGTGGAGGGCGGAACAGAAAGAGCAGAAATCACCGAAAGAGCAGCTGCTGTTCTATGTGAAGAATTTTCCGATCAAGGACTACCGGTTTCTCTTCTTCGTGTTCATTCTCATCCCGGTGCAGACGCTGTTTGCGCACAACTGGCTGACATTGCCTCAGTACTGCAACCGCGCCTTCACCGGCGTCGTCAGCGAGAACTATGAGTTCTTTGTCAACTTCAGCCCGCTGCTGATCTTTGTGCTGACTCCCATGGTGGCGGCGTTGACCACGAAGAAGGACACGTACACCATGATGATCACCGGCACATTCATCATGGCCTTGCCGACATTCTTCCTGGCTCTTGGTCCCAACATTGTTACGCTGTTCGCGTACCTCATCGTTATGACCGTCGGTGAAGCGATCTGGTCTCCCCGCTTCCTGCAATGGATTGCGGAAGTGGCGCCAAAGGAAATGACCGGCATCTACATGGGCATCGGTCAGTTTCCGTGGTTTCTCACGAAGGTCATCACCGGCCTCTATTCAGGGTGGTTTCTCATGAACTATTGCCCGGCGGATGTCCCGCCGGAAGAGATGCAGACGGGAACCATGTGGTTCATCTATGGTATCATCGCGATGATGACACCGGTGGGATTGCTGCTCGCCAGGAGGTGGATGCGCAGGGGATTCAAGACGCACTATGAGGGGTGAACCGGCTACCGCGAATTACTCGTGGCCCTCCAGGATACGTGCGAGTTGTTTTCGTGCGAGTTCAAACGAATGGTTGTCTTCCTTGTAGATCGGGGAAGTCCTGACCACGCCATCACCGAATACCGCATCGGCACTCGGGACGGCCCCGATGGGGTTGTACCGATGCCATAACCTGGCGTCGTTGAAGGCCGCCGGAACTATGGCATCTGCAATTGCCGAAACGGCAGCCGGATCCACCTGCCTGGCCAGGTGCAGGTATTCGTAGTCCTGCGCGCCACGCCGCCACATCTTCATGCGGATCGAGGCAATGGGTCCATGATAATTACGGCTATCCCCGGGGAAAAATGTTGTGGGGATATTGCCGGGAATCTGCCGTTCTTCTCCGCTGTAGATCCATGAAGCGCTATGTGCTTTCGCGTCACCCCATGGATTCGGAGTATCCTCCGGGTACGGATCGCCGGGAAATCTGTGTTGTGCCCAGTACGCCGTTTCCCATAACATGTACATATCGACGTTGTATTTGAAGAGAATCCAGGGGTTCACCCGCATTTCCGTGGGTGGTACGTCAAGGAACGGGATGCCTCCATAGTCGGGGCGCTGGCCATTGTAGATGCCAACAAGGCGATTGCCGCCCGCAGGGGCGGGCATGGCTCTTATCTTTTCGGCGGTGTACACCGGACTTCCGCCGTGATGGCCATACCAGCCGCTCTCGATGTTGTGCCCGAACCAAGGGCCGGCGGGACCGCAATTAAGCCAGGCATCCATCCCTTCGGCCACCAGATCAATATTCAGCGGCTCCAGTGGAGGTTCCGGAAAAGGCTTTGTGAAAAGATGAGCGGTAACCAGCACCTTCAGGCTCTTTCCCACGCCGGGGTTATTATGCAGCCAGTGCAGTTGCTGAACCGTTGTCGGGAGATACCTGGCGTTGAAATTCAAGGGTTCGTCGCATGAGTAAAACAACCGCCATGTGTTTGGTGCATTCGTCAGGAACCACTGTTCCCAGAGATTCGCTGAAGCCCAAAATCCTTCCTGCGTGTTTGTGGCAAAACTCATCCTCTCGGGATGGTGAGGCATGACGTACTGCCCGATGAAGTACATATTGTCGCCCACACCCGTGCCGGGGCCCGCATACCCGTGCGCGGCCGTATAGCCCGTACCGGTCAGGTAGTCGCCGTAAAACCGGGTCTTCCCACTTCCCCCCGCGAAGTTCTCGTAGCGCATCACATGGGTCAAGTTCTGGCGATGCCGGTGCATCATCATTTTGTATTTGTGTATGAGTCCGACATACTTCGCCGAGTACGTGCCGTCAAATCTCTCCATGGGCAACCCATGGGCCGCCATGTTGCTGTAGCTCCCATAAAAGGAATTGTGCAGATGTGTTGTGTCCGGGAGCGTGAAGTTGTTCACTGTCAGACACACTGGAATGCTGAGTCGGTCCACAGTGTCCTTCGCAATGACAAGCCGCCCGCAGTACTCGCCTGCAGGAACAGCCGTGGGGATGTAGATATCTATCCAGATACCCTGCGTCTTGTGAGCGCCAATGCGAAATGGCGCTCCACCCTGCCCGTGATCACAGACCTTGCTCGGGGCTTCGATAGGCACCAGGGCATCGGGAACCCACCCCATAAACGCGGAGGTGTCCGGGTCCGAGCCGGGCCGGCCTGTATGCAGTCTCGCAGAGATGTGCAGGTAGTGTTCTACGAACAGTTCAATATTCCGCCCCACGTATTGGAGGGGGTCATTGGACGTGTTCGTGATGACACTTGTCCCATTGGTCAATGTGTCGAGACGAACATCAAGCCCGGAGAGTGCGGTATCAGCGGCGATGATAAGCTGGAAGGCAACGACCTCGTTCCTCGCTCCGGCCAGTGTCACCCGGCCATCGCGCCAGACGGTGTTTCCCGTGTCATTCTGTGACCAGTGTATGACGTCGTCCTGTCTGACGCGAATACCGTCATCGACTGCCCATACAATGGAGCCAAGAAAGCCGTAGCTATGAGGAACACTGGCATCATACGTATGTTTCGGTACGCCGGTCTGCTTCTGGCAATCTATGCTTCCTGTGGCCAGCGCCAGGAAGCCCGCGATGAGCAGCCGGTATTTCACGGAAATCATTCTGCGGGTTTCATCACGACCATTGTGTATCCCAACGTGAACTTCGGATAGAACAACAACCGATCCATCGCCGCGGACAGAAAAAGGAATGGTGCGATCACGGCCTTCATTGGGAGTCTGGTCAGAATGTGCCCGCTGAAAGTGTCGTCCAGGATCACGCCGATAAGCTGGGCGATTGCCATGATTCCGCCACCCCGTTCCACGATCGTCACGGGGTGAAGATGAGCACTCTCCGCAAGTTCCCGGAGGCCGTACTTGGTGTAGCGGAAGAAATCATTTGGCTCTTCGTGTAACGGCCAGACAGCCGGCAGCGTCAATATCGCATGACCCCCGGGCCTGAGCACGCGGGCTATCTCCGCCAGCGTGGAAAACGGGTTGCGCACGTGTTCAAGCACCTGCGTGCATAGCACGGTGTCAAAAGTGTTATGTCGGAAGGGAAGCCTGAGCGAGTCCGAGACGACAGTCGGAGGTGTGGCGGTGTTGGGCCGCAGGTCTGTGCTGATGTAGTGTGACACTCGATCCCGCACGAGACCGGCATACGGCATGGCGCCGCACCCCAGGTCAAGGAAACATCCGCGGACGTACGGCAATGAATCTGTTATGCCCGACAGGATCGAATTGTTGTCGAGCCGGGCAGGATCGAAGAAGCCGTGCCGAAGCGAGCGTACGACAGCCTGTTCCCGTTGCGAAAGCTCAACCGCTCCCATATGGATCTCACGCGTTTAGATGGAGCAGATCGTCATAGATTCTGCAAAACTCCCGGTAAATCGTCTCGAATGAATACTTCCGTTCCACGTCCCTGCGTGCATTCTGACCCAGGCGTAATCTCGTTGCGGGGTTCTCAACCAGGTAGTCCAGCCTGGCGGCAAGTTCGTCGGGGCCTTCCACCAGATAGCCGTTTTCATCATTGTGGATAATTTCCTCCGGACCTGCCGACCCGGTTCTTCCGATGACCGGCTTGCCGCACGCCATGGCTTCGATGAAGACTTTGCCGAACCCTTCCTGCTTTCTCATGTTTACGAAGACATCCTTCTCTGCAAGATAGTCCGGCAAGCAGGAGTGCGAGATGTATCCAGGGAATTCAAATGTTATGCCGGCTTCGGTCAGGCTGTGCCGCAATGTATTCACGTAGGCATCAGAAGTGCCATACTGGTGACCAACGAATGCTGCCGTAATTCTCGATTTGTTCTTTGTGCGTGCGATTCCCGCAACAATGTCCTCGACGTTTTTGTCCGCTGTGATTCTTCCGATGTAGAGTACGTGAAGCCGTCCGTTGTCTGTTTCCATCGAGGCCGGCGGATGGAAGAGGCTCGTATCAACACCGTGGTTTAAGATCACGAATGATCCGGGCAACGCACCGGCAAGCCGTCTGCGATTCAGATCGGTCGTGGTGAGAACGCGATCTGTGAACCGATGCACGACGAATTTCAGGAGCCAGGTGGGGACGCGATATTGATCAAGCCCGTAATCATTCAGGAACGCGAGAATGACCTTCGCCCCGGTGAGCTTTCCGGCGACGACGGTCAGCAGGTTGCCGAAGCTGATCTGATGGACCTGGAGCATTGCGACGTGCGGGAGGAGCCGGAGAAGCTCCTTCAATTTCCACCACGGGCGGTTTGGAATGAAGACCCAGCGGAGGCCGGACCGCTCGCACACCACCTTCGAGGTGATGCCCGTTCCGGCAGCAACGGTCAGCATCTGAAGGGGGAGCAGGTGGTGTTCACGGCAGTACCGTGCGAGGCAATACCAGAGGCTGTCAGTGGTATCGACAAGGGCATCGATACCTCCGTCGGGGAGTTGCAGATCGAGCAGGTACGTGTGCGCGATGGTTGTACGCATTACCGCGCGGCGTTGTTCTTCCAGGCGAAGATGTTCGCACACAAACCGGGTGCAAGGAGGGCCGGGCCGAGCCCGAACCACCACTGTGCGCGTCCGAAGCCCCTCACGGAGTACCCGCGAGACCTGAAATCTCTCGCTGTCCAGAGGCTCAGGTGGACCTGGTGGACGTTATTGTCATACTCCGGCTGGGGGAAAAACGTGGAGGGAGTTGATACGAACACGAATTTCCCGACACGTTCCATCTCTTTCAACAATACGAGCCCCTGGTCCTTCGAGAGATGTTCGATCATCTCGAAGCAGGTGACAATATCATAACTCTGTGCCGGAAGGGCGGCGATTTTCTCGACCGCGTTCCCGATTGTCATGGATGTGTAGAAACGGCTGGCGAATTGTGCATAGGGTTCGTGGATTTCAATGGCATCGAGCTTTGCGGGCTCGCGATATGTTTGCAGCATGGCACCGACGACCCCGCGTCCGGCACCGAGATCAAGCGCGCTGTGAAGATTGCCCGGCACACGATTCAGCCAATAAAACAGGAAGGGCAATGTTGATTTCATTTCTGATTGCATGCGCGAAATCCGGAAGTGGGGGAAAACGGACGAAGAAATCTAGGCATATGGTACGCGAGAAGCAACTGCAGCAGCATCACCGGTCGTCACGGTTCCCGGTTGTCCTGGAGTCCACGATCGCAAACACGCGGTTTAGAACTTTCGAGAGAATTTCCTTCTCCTGGTCACCGTAGACCTTCAACACCAACAACATGGTGACGTAGACGACGATCCCCAGGGCAATGTTAGGGAACAGTCCCCATGGCTTGAAGAGAAAAATGACCGCGCCCATGACGCAGACGGCAAGGAGAATTTTTGCGAAAACGAAAAGGTGTTTCGGAGGGAAACCAACACGTGCAGTGTATACCTGGAGCGAGGCGAAAATGAGGAGCTCGGTGCATGCCGATATGACCGTCATTGCACGATAGCCCAGGCGCGGGGTAAGGAGAAGGTTCGCTGCCAGAACGAGTGCGGCAATCGCCAGGGAATTCCACATGCAGAACTTCTGGTGGTTCTGGGAGAGAAGGAAAGACTGCAGGATCCAGGAAAGATAACCGACAGCCGCACCGACGATGAGTATCTGCAGTACAAGTGCGGCATCACTGAAGGCCGGGGGATAGAGGATGGCGATAATCTCGGGCGCCAGGAGAATGGTGCCAACGGCAAGCGGGAAGGAAAGCTGACCGATGACGCGGAGCGCGTCGTACAGCGCCTTGTGCAGTTTGTGTGGTGCGTTGGCTCCGAAGTCTGAGAAGATCGGGAAGAGAATCTGTGTGAATGCCACGGGGATCAACGTCAGAATGGAAATGAGCTTGTAGCCGGCGCTGTAGATTCCCATTTCCGTGCCACTGCGGGTATAGTTCAGGATAGTGGGGCCTACGAACATGTAGGTCGAGATCCCGAATCCTCCCAGGGCAATGGGCAGGCCGTCGCGCAGAAGCGTTTTCCAAAGCCCCGTATCCGCGCTGAGGCGGGGACTACCAAGAGAACGTCGATACACCACGACGAGAATCCCGAGCATTATGAGAGAAGCGGCGGCGGCCAGGACGAGGGGGGTCCGCACTTCAGGAATGTGAGGAAGCAGGAGAATGACGGCGATCGAAAGCAGCACATCGTTTGCCACGCTGACCAGGGAAACGAATACCATTTTCCGCTGCGCCTGAAATGCCCCCTGGAACGCCTGCGCGATGCCGTTGATTGCCATGCCGGCAGTGGAGAGGATAATGGCCCAGGTCGTGGTCGGGTCAAACCCGGAGACGAGGGTGGCCGCGAGAACCAGGGCACTCGCAACCGTAACGATCAACACTTTAAGTAGTACGACGTTCCCGAGGAGCGCGTTGCTGCGGGAGGGAGTGCGCGACATCTCCCGCACAAGAATCTGTGAGAGACCGAGGTCGAACAGCGTTTGGAAGAGGGAGGTGAAATACGCCGCGAAATTGAGAATCCCGAAATTACCGACGCCCAGATACGTGGCGAGATAGTTCAAACGGATCATTCCAAGGAACAGGCCCACCACCCGGCCGAAGATCAGGGCGAACGTATCAAGCGCGATTTTCTTGGTCTGTGTTGCCACAAGCCCCTCACGCGGGTTCACAAGAAGATGATGTCATCATGTGTTCGGTGTGTGGAATTGAGAGGCAATGGTGACTGATTCGGTCACCGCTAAGGAGGGATTGTGTCACATCTTGTCGGAGCGCGGGGATTTGAACCCCGGACCCCCTGAACCCCATTCAGGTGCGCTACCGGGCTGCGCTACGCTCCGTTATGCAAAAAAAATACGCAGATAAGCTCTCAAAAGCAACATATCACGGTCGGCCGCGGCACCCCACGACTGTTGCATTTTAATGAGGGAAATGGGTTCATTAGAAAAATGCCTGGACATCTCAGACTCGGCGCGGCGCTTGTCTTCTTTGCGTGCGGACTGTGCCCGGAAGCTCCCGCACAAGCCACCGGGGCCACGGGTTCGCCGAAGAGCAGCCATCTCGCCTTCATCAGCGACACGCAGACCCCCCTCTGGCTTGAAGCGCTAGTCCTGGGAGGTCACCGGAATGAGGATGCGACTGACACCCTGCTTGCACATATAATGAGGACCCGCCCCGCCTCCCTGTTCATGCTGGGAGATCTCGTGTCCTTCGGTGCTTATACCGGGTCGTGGAACAAGATGGAGCAGGATATCCAGGCACTGCGCAAAGCACAGATACCGGTCCACGCCCTCCTCGGCAACCACGAATTGATGATCTATCCCCGCACGGGGGAGCGTTTCTTTCGGGATGTGTTTCCCGCCCATGTCCGGACCGGGTACTCCGTCAGTGTGGATTCCGTGGCGGTTCTCCTGTTGAATTCCAATATCGACAACCTCGACGAGATCGAACAACAGATCCAACAGCAGTGGTACAGCCGGACCCTGGATTCGCTCGAGCACGATCCCGGGACGGTGTGCATTGTCGTGTGCTGTCACCATTCTCCCTTCACGAACAGTACGGTCGTTACGGCATCCGAACCCGTGCGCCAGAGGATTGTCCCTCCCTTCATCCGGACGGCCAAATGCCTCCTGTTCCTCTCGGGCCATGCCCACGCCTTTGAACACTTCAGAGAACAGGGGAAGAACTTCCTGGTCATCGGCGGGGGAGGAGGGAGCCGGCATCTCCTGTTGACGGGCACCGAGGCGATCTGGACGGATCGTGCCCCGGAAAAGAAACCGCTGTTTCACTATGTCACTGTAGTCCGGCACGGAATCTCCCTCCGCGTCACTGTGCATGGGCTGAGGACGGATTTCCACGGCGTCGAAGAAACGTATGTCCTCGAGGTTCTTCCTTCGCAGTTCATCGGGAACTGAAGGGCATGGCTGATCAGATCTGTGATGACATTGCGGAACCGGGTGTCCGGTGCATACCTTGCGGGTGTGTCTATCTTGGCCTGGCTGCGGCCGTCACGCTGAGGGATGTCGCGAGTACGATGCGTTTTTTTTGGGGGGGATTCGGTGCGGGGTCTCAACCTTGGTATACCCTACACCAGTCCGCATGTGGAAGAGCAACGGCCGCAACAACAGCAGTGTCACCAATGCCGTCCCAACGATCTTCTGCCAGCAAAGAACTCGGAGGATCATTGTTGGGACGTGCACTGTACCCCCTTATTCATAGCAAGCGAAAGCTGTGGGGGCACTAATTCAGTTTTTTCAGCAGCTCCTCGAGGAACTGTTTCACTTCCAGTACGTCTGCCCGAAGCAACTCATCTTTGATCTTTGCCCGTTGTTTCGGGGGCTCCATCAGCTCCAGCTGTTCTCCGGTATCCACTTCCGGGGAGAAATTCTTCAGCACCTGCTTTGCGCCCTCAATGGTATAGCGTTCATCGCGGAGGAGTTTCTTGATATAGAGGATGAGTTTGATGTCGCGGTTGGTGTAGATGCGGTTGCCCGCACGGTTTTTGGCCGGCTTGAGCTGTTCGAACTCGGATTCCCAGTAGCGCAGCACGTATTGTTCAAGGTCAGTGATTTTGCTGACCTCGCTGATGGAGTAGTACAGTTTCTTGATGCCGAGCGATTTCATAGCGGGTCCGAGGATGTCGGGAGTATACGATTTCTGCGTCAGAGATGCAACGCGCTCACCTGTGCTGCCTGGTTCGGGCGATCTGAAGATCCACCTCTTTCAGTTTCTTGAGTTCAGCGTTGACGGCAGAGAGCTGTTCTTCCAGTTCCAGTGTCCGGCGTTGATGCCCAGCGATGGCGACGCCCTGCTGACGGATAACGCTGCGGAGGCTGTCGTTCAGGCGCCACTGCACGTTGAGGTCCTGGCGGAGTTCCTGGAGGTGCAGCAATTGGGTGGAGTAATTCTCTGCGTGACGCCGGTCTTCCAGTGGAATCGGGCGGGCGAGTGCTATCCGGAACCATTTCAGAGCGAGTGTATCGTCGCGGGCGGGGTTGTGTGGATTGACTCGCAGCAGTCCGGCTTTAAAGGCCGCTTCCGCACCGGGGTCTGAATGGGGGTAGCGCGTGGCGACGCTTGTGTACACTTCGGTGGCGCGCCGGAGATCTCCGAGGTTTTCATACGAGAGCGCGAGACCAAGTACATGTTCGGTATCAGCACGTGGAGCGGGTGCGAGCGTCTCGCGGGAAGCGCATCCCGCAATGGCAAACGCCGACGCCATAACCAGAATGTAATTGCGTGCGTTCATACGGTCGATGTCCTTGTTAGTTCGGGTGCGGTGCATGGGGAAGGGAACGCGCACCTGGTGTGGGCAATTCCACGGTAAACGTGGAACCGACACCAATCGTGCTGGTCGCATAGACCTTCCCACCGTGACCGTCCACAATTGCTTTCACGAGCGCCAGGCCGACACCAGTTCCCTTGGTATCGGCAGCGGAAGCACTCTTCCCCTGAAAGAACTTCGTGAACAATTTTGGGAGGTCATCGGCATCGATGCCCACGCCGGAGTCTTTGACGGATACGCGCGCGCCGGTGCCGCAGGGACCGAGAGAGACGGTGATATTGCCGCCTTTGGGTGTGAACTTGACGGCATTGTTCAGGAGATTGCTCACAACGGTATTGAACTTGGCTGGGTCCACGTTGACAGCGGGCACGGATTGTGCTGCCAGTCCAATCGTGATTTCCTTCGGCGCCGCGGCGAGTCGTGCGCTGTTGATGAGCGGCGTCAGAAGGGAGAGGAGGTCGACCTGCTGTTTGTTGTATTCCATTACGCCCGCTTCGATCTTGGCAAGGTCGAGAAACTGATTGCTGAATGTCGACATGGCGTCGATGTTGTCGCGAATGCTGGTGACCAGATGCCGTTGGCGCTCATTCAGCGGACCCGCAATCTGTTCGGCCAGCATATAGTAGGCGGAGTGCATCGCCTGCAGCGGCGTGCGAAGCTCATGGGAGATCTGCTGCATCATATCGGCTTTGTATTTGTCGACGTGCTGCAGGCGCGCGCTCATTGCGTTGAATGCCCGTGCGAGCCGGCCGATCTCATCGCTGCCGTTCACATGGACGGGACGATAATCGCCTCGGGCAATGCGTTCGGTGCCCCTGCGGAGCTGTGAGAGGGGACCAGTGATGCCACGCGTCATCCAGTACGCAAACGCAGCGGTTGCCGCGAGCCCGAGCAGGAGTGCACCAAGAGCCACGTCGTACCGGCGCGGAGAGGATGCGCCGTTCTTTGCCACCGCTGTCTTGGTTGTCGTTGTCCGTGCCTGCTGGTGCACTTTAATGATCTGGTCGACGCGGGCGTGGAGGACATCCATCGTGTCGGTGAGGCGGTCGGAAAACGCGGCATTGCCTCCGGACTGGGCATCCAGTGCGGCGGCGAGGGATTCATGTGTGCGGCGGAATTGCGTCAGCAACGCGCGCTCATCTCGTCCGGGGAGGCGCCGCTGGAGTGAATCCAGGTATGCACGGGAGACCCTCTGGGTTTCACGGCGCAACCGGGCATACATGGGGTCTCCCACGGCCAAGTACTTCCGGGCAAACCGTTCTTCATCGTCCAGCAGAGGATGGAGTTTCTGCGCAATACTGATGGCGGCCGGATCGGTCGTTGCGACTGTCGTGACCGTTGGAGCGGCAGGGTTGGCGGACTCAGCGGGGCCGTCCGGGAGGTAGGTAAGAGCAACGACCAGGGCGACGACGATGACGCCGAAACCGAGCACCAACTTCCAGAAAAGTGGGAGTTTCACGTCGATTGATCTTCTATGAGCGCCATGGCCACCACATGAGTTCCGGAATGCGAGAGCGAGAGATGAATGCTCGCCGTTCCGAGATCTTCGCGCAGGCGACCGTGGAGCAATATTCTTGGCCTGCCGGACGGATCGTTTGACACCTCGACATCCCTCCACCGGAATTCACCGGCCCACCCCATCGCGAGGGCCTTGCTGACAGCTTCTTTTGCTGCGAATCGCGCAGCAAAATGTTGGTACGGATTCGCCTTGGCGTTGCAGTAGGCGAATTCCCCTTCAGTGAAGAGTTTCTCCGTGAAGCGGGGCCCCAGCGTCTCGATATCCCGCCGGATGCGCGCAATCTCAATGATGTCGACGCCGATGCCGCGTATCATGGCCGACCTGCAGCATCCTGCTGCGTCAAGTTCTCCCGGTCGATGACATCCAGGAGTTCCGATACGTCATTGAGCTCGTACTTTGCATGAGATTCTATGGTACCAAAAGCGTCACCATACCGCGCAAAGACCGTTGTGATGCCGACCTGCGCGGCACCCACCATGTCGCGTTCCGCCCAGTCGCCTACCATGAGCGTCTCGAATGGTGCCACCCCGAGTTCCCGCAATGCCCGCAGGAATGGGGCGGGACTGGGTTTTCTCTCGCCGGTATCCTCAAACGTCACCACGCAATCAAAGAGATGATGAAAGTTCAGATAACACAACCGGAGCCATGCCTCACGCCCGGGAGCATCGGAAACCACCGCAAGCCTGATGCCGCGCTTTATAAGAGCGACAAGAGTCAGGTTGACGTGCGGATAGGGAACCAGCGCCGCCTCGCGGGCTCTCCGATAGGCAATGACACCCGCCGAGAGAATTTTGTAGTTCACCTTCTGGAACACATCGTACAACAATTGATCGAACACGCTTTGAAATTCGATACCGCGCTCTTTGTAGATGGCATCGATGCGTGCCTCTGCCTCTTCGCCGGTCAGCCCCAGGCCCGCGTCGATCATGGCAGTGATGGCAGCAGCCACGGCCTGGCGTTTCATCCGCATGAAATCAACAAGCGTGTTATCCAGATCGAAAATTACAGCTCTGATCATGGTTCACTTTGCCGCACGCGACGACCTTGCGGCTTCGTCTTCGATGTACGCACGGAGAGCAGGCTTGAGGTAGACATCATCGAGACCGATCTCCCGGAGCGCCGTAGCCAGCACCGAGGCCTTGCGCGAGGGCATCAGCCGGCGGTTGACCAGCAGGAGCCGCTGATCCCGCAGTATGCAATAGCCACCTTCGAAGTCGCCGCGTTCGTAGCGAATGGACACGTTCAGCTGCGCAGCGACGTTCTGCAATTCCTCGATCAGATCTTCGTGCTTCATGTTGTCTGCGATGCATTCCGGCGGAACGGCTGGAATATGGCAAGTGCGATGATGGTACAGTAACAGAACAACGCGACAAACGGTACGCCGGCGAGTGCTCCCACGCGTGCGAGAAACAGTTCACGGACTGCCGGCGTCCCGGCATCTGAAAAGAAGACCATGATAACCATGCGCACATCCAGGGACATGACATAGGCTTCAACCGGAACGAACAGGTACAACAAAAGAGCACTCATCAGGAGCCAGCCGTGCTCACGCAGGAGGAACGGCGACGTCAAGAGGAACACGACACTTCCCACGAGGACGAGCACATAGCCGCTGATCATAAGAATCGCCGACTCCGCGAGCACGCGGTATAGCTGGCGTTCTGCGACGGGCGGTGTCCGGTCGTCAGACTGCATCGTGCCCAGGATCAGCAGGTCGTTGGCGACAACCACGCGTACAGCCGTTGCGCCCAACCAGAGTATCGCGCCCGTGACAATCACGCACAGGGCAAGTCGCCAGAGGGTGAAGCGGCGTGATCCCTGTGCTGCGATGGCATCCACACCCTCCGGATGATCAATCAGCCAGTTCTTATACCAGCTGAGATCGTAGCAGAGCGCGAAAAGGTTCTCCAGAGCCTCAGGTGTTGCAGCAAAATAGGACGACGTAAAGTGCTCCTGGACGGGCAGGGGAGAATGTGCAAGCAAGAGCCGCACCAAGCGCGTGACCGCCGCTGTCTCCGACTGCAGTTCCGAGGAGAGACGCGCTACGTTCGGATCAGTTGCTCCAACACGACGCAACGATCCACCTGCACTGGCAACAAACTTGGCATGAAAACTCAACTCTTCCAACGTGCCAAGAGCTTTATGCTGCGACGCAGCTTCAAGCAATACGGCTAAGTCTTCAGGACGAGTGAGTTTATCGCCGGAGTATCGCTTCAGCAAACCGAGTAAGACGTCGGTTGGAGAGCTCACTCTCATCGTTGATTGGGACACGTAACCTCGGACGGAATATACGAAAAGTAGCAAACATGGTCAATTGTTTGATTCTCTTAAAGATAATTCCCATATTAGTTTACATAATCTTACGAACTGATGAGCTTCAGACTATTTCTTCTGCAAATGGCAAAACTGCTGCAGAAACTAAAAATCTCGGCTGATGTCGCCACAAAAGCCGCTCTGGGGGCCTCACTTCTCGTCCTGCTTGCCCTGATGTTCCCACGTGGGGAGTCGCTGGAACTTGAATTTCGGGTCGGTGCTATCTGGGCGCAGAAAGACCTGATCGCTCCGTTTTCCTTCCCCGTACTGCGCGAGGAAAAAGAATACTTGAACGATGCGCAGGCCGCACGCGCATCCGTCTTGCAGGTCTACGAGCGCGACAGCGCCGTGGGGGAGCGTCAGGTCCGGAGGCTCGAAGACTTCTTCCGTCACGTGCATGACGTTCTCAAGGTCAACCGGCAGTACAAGAAGGATGTGAAGCGCGGCGATGGGTCCGCCGCCGGCGATTCTCTTCTGCTGACGCAACTCGTTGCGGCTCTGGAGATTCCCTTTAGCGACCACGAATGGGTTGTCCTCAATGAGACCGGGAGCAATGGACACCTCGAGGCCATGCAGCGCGAGTTGACGGAGTCGTTGAGAATCATCTACGAGACCGGGGTACTCGACAGGAGCAAAGGGACTGTTCCGCATGCCGATGTTGCGCTGCGTGACGGGAAGATCGAGGAGCTGACGCCGCTCTCGCGGCTGTTTGATCGCGCGGACGCCGTTGCCGCGCTTGAATCACGGCTCCTCCAGCTCTATCGCACCGATAACGATACGATGGCGCTGGCATACAAGATTGGCGTGATCCACCTTGCGCCGAACATCAAATACAGTGAAGAAGCCACGGCGCAGGCGCTGGCCACTGCCGTCGATGCAGTCCCGCGCACCGTCGGTTTTGTCCAGGAAAATGAGCGCATAGTCAGCAAACACGAACGGATCACGCCGGATATCCGGTTGAAACTCGAATCGCTCCGCCGGGCGAAGGCCGAGCGTGGCCCGGCCTCCGATACTTTTCTGCAGATCCTCGGCATCACACTGCATGTCGCCCTGGTGATTGTTCTTTATGGTATCTACCTGTATTTGTTCCGGAAGAGGATTTTCAGCAACAACCGGCGGCTGGCGCTTATCGCGCTCTTGTTCGTCCTCGAGGGTGCCTTTGCGTATCTCTCGCGCGAGCTGGATGTCACGTCGCCTATTGAATACCTGATCGTCGTTCCTGCGGCGTCCATGCTGCTGACGATCATTTTCGATTCCCGCGTGGGATTTTACGGCACGGTCATCATTGCGTTCATCGTCGCGGGAATCCGCGGCAACGATTACTCGGTCGCACTCGCGTCGCTCGTCGCCGGTGTCCTGTCGGTGTACTCTGTGCGGGACATGAAAAACCGCACGCAACTCTTCCGGTCACTCGGCTTCATCTTCACGGGCTATGCGCTGACGATCGTTGCATTGGGCCTCGAACGCTATGAAACGGTGCAGGTGATTCTGGAGCAATTGCTGTTCGCGCTGGTGAATGCCGTCGTATCCCCTGTGCTGACATACGGATTATTGATCTTCCTGGAACGCACGTTCCGGGTCACCACGGATCTCACGTTGATGGAGCTGGCGCACTTCAACCATCCGTTGTTGCGCCTGCTGGCGGAGAAAGCCCCCGGCACGTACCACCACAGCACAACCATAGCGATCCTCGGGGAAGCTGCGGCGAGTGCTATCGGCGCCAACGAGATCCTTGTGCGTGCCGGAGCATACTTTCACGATGTCGGCAAGGTCGTGAAACCCACGTATTTTGTCGAGAATCAACGGGGTTCACGAAGCAAACACGACAAGCTTGCCCCCCGCATGAGTTCCCTGATCATCACGGCTCACGTCAAAGACGGCATCGCGCTGGGGCGCGAGTACGGCCTGCCCGAAGAAGTCATCGACTTCATCCCCATGCATCACGGAACGACCCGGATCGACTTCTTTTACAACAAGGCACTCCAGCTTGCGCAGAACTCGGACGATGAAACAAAGCTCGATGAGATTAACGAGCAGGATTACCGGTACCCCGGCCCGAAGCCGCAGACAAAGGAGACCGGCATCCTCATGCTGGCCGATGCGGTAGAAGCCGCAGTGCGCACGATTGAAGAGCCGACACCGCAGCGCCTCAGCGATGCCATCGATGAACTCGTGAAACGCCGCCTCGACGAAGGGGAACTGGACGAGTGTCAGCTGACGTTGCGCGATCTGACGAAAATCAAAGCTGCATTCCACACGGTGACGGTCGGCATCTACCACACGCGCGTACGGTATCCCGAGCCTCTCCGCTCCCGCGTACGCAAGCCGCGGCTCAAGCCTGCTCCGGCGGCCGAAGAGCTCCCACGGTCCACAGACACGCCACAGAGCACTGAACCCGTATGAACGGACACGTGGAGGAATACCTGCACTACCTGTCGCTTGAAAAAAATGCCGCACCCAACACGGTTGTTTCGTACAGGCGCGATCTCTCGAAATACTCCCGTTTTCTCGAGGGGCAGAACATTCCGGATCCGGAAGCCGTCACACCGGAACTCGCGTCGCGTTTCGTTCAGCAGCTCCACCACGACGGACTTTCCGCCCGTTCTGTCATGCGCTGCGTTTCCGCTCTCAAGGGGTTTCACAAGTTCCTTATGGCCGACGGTTTCAGCAAGCATGATCCCACGGAGACCCTGGATGTTCCCCGTCGCACCCGCACACTTCCCGCGGTCCTGACTCCGGATGAAGTCAACACCATTCTGACGCAGAAAGCATTGAACAGGCCCGACGTTGATCCTGATGATGCCCGCAATCTGTGGGTGCGCGACCGGACAATACTTGAAGTGCTGTATGCAACCGGGATACGGGTGTCTGAACTCATCACCCTCCGCCAGGCGGATGTCTCCGAGGAGGGAGGCGTGATCCGGGTGTTCGGCAAGGGAGCGAAAGAGCGGCTGGTGCCGATCGGCCCCTCTGCGCTTTCATGGATCAACCGGTACAAACGGGAATGCCGGGTCCGCCTGCACCGGCATGCCGCGGGCAATGACGTGCTGTTCTTGAACCGCACGGGGGACGCGTTGACCCGGATGGGAATCTGGAAGATTGTCCAATCGTACGCCGCTGAGGCTGGTGTGACAAAAGATGTGCACCCGCACACATTCCGGCATTCTTTTGCCACGCATTTGCTCG
>DAINBR010000002.1:0-7934 GCA_036732865.1 Bacteroidota bacterium
CAGCATGATCAGGACGGCGCCGGCCATGAGAAGGTGCCACTGCGTCGTGCCGGTTCCCACAATCTGTGACTTCAGCATATTCAGTCCCAGGGTCAATGTGGCCAGCTCCGGTGAGTTCAGGTAAATCAGCGGGCCAAAGAAGTCGTTCCAGGAGCCGATGAACGTGAAGAGGGCGACGGTGGCGAGCGCCGGCCGTGCCAGCGGGAGCACAATACTCCAGTAGATTCTCAACCATCCGGCCCCGTCGAGCATCGCGGCTTCGTCGTACTCCTTCGGGATAGTCAGAAAGAACTGGCGCAGCAAGAAAATCGAGAACGGTGAACCGAAGAATGCAGGAACGATCAACGGGAGATATGAGTCGACCCACCCAATGGAAGAGAAGAACATATACAGGGGGATCATCGTCACCTGGCCGGGGAGCATCATCGTCGCGAGACAGACGGAAAACAGTGTCTCGCGCCCCTTGAAACGCAGCCGGGAGAACCCAAAGGCGACAAGTGAGCATGATAACAATGTGCCTGTCACGGTAAGGGCAGTAATCAATGCCGTGTTGGCCGTGTACCGCCAGAATGGAAGAAGCGACGTCACGTCTGCATAGTTGCGCCACATCGCCCGTTCTGGAATCCACTGGAAGGGCTGGGCAAACACTCCGGGCAGGTCGTGCAGCGACACTGAGAACATCCATGCAAATGGCGCAACGAAAAGTCCACTCATGATCAGCAGGCTGAGGTATGCGCCGGAGCACCAGATGATCGTCTGCCAGTACGGTTTTTTGAGATGTGACTGCTCCATTGTCAGCGCTCTCCTGCTTCGTAGTATACCCATTTCCGCGAGAGCCTTTTCTGGACAAGCGTAACGATCAGGATGAGGCAGAAGAGAACCCATGCAAGCGCTGAAGCATATCCCATCTTGAATTCCTGGAATGCTTTCTTGTACAGATAGAGCACGACAAAGAGTGTTGAATTATTCGGGCCGCCCTCGGAGCCGGGCTGGGCAGTCCCGGTCATGACGAACGCCTGCGTGAATACCTGTAACCCTCCGATGAGCCCTATGACCAGGCTGAAGAACACAGCAGGTGAGATCATAGGCAGCGTGATGGCGCGGAATCGTCTGACGGGGCCGGCACCGTCGAGTGCGGCAGCTTCGTACAATTCGTGCGGGACCCCCTGCAGCGCCGCGAGAAAAATGATCATTGATCCGCCGATCCCCCACAGGGACATCACGATCAGCGCCGGTTTGGCCCAGCTGTCACTCTGCAGCCAGAGTGGTCCTGTTACACCCACCACTCGCAGCGCGCTGTTCAACAAACCGAATTCGGGATTGAAAACCCAAATCCACAGAATCGATACCGCTACGAGATTCGTAATCGACGGAAGGAAGAAGATCGTCCGGAACACGCCCATTCCGGGAAGATGCTGGTTCAGAATCAGTGCCAGCCCGAGGGCAAGTACGGTCGCCAGCGGAACCGCGAGGAGGACATAATAGGCGGTATTGAGCAGAGACTGTGCAAAAAGGGGATCATCCCCAAACATGCGCTCATAGTTCTCCAGTCCGACCCAGGTCGGCGGGGACAGCATTGTCCACGAGGTGAAACTCGCCCCGAGAGAGACGATCATCGGGCCAAGCGTGAACACCAGGAAGCCGATGAGCCAGGGTGAAATGAAGGCGATCCCGGTCACCTGCTCCCGTCTTGCGCGTGACCATTTCACGGCATCACCTCGTGGCCGAAGAGCGTCGGCGGGCAGAATAACCCCGTCGCAGCACCGCCTGCGTTCACGCTGAAGTGCTCCTCACTATCCGGCGCTCTGTTCCACCGTCGCGACACGACCACCTCCTTGAAGGGATCATAGGTGAAATCCATGGAGTCGTTGCCCAACGTGAATCGCACCGTGCGCAGCGTGGCATCATGCTCACGCTGATCGAGTGTTGCCTTCCCGGCGTTCCGCAGGAATTCCTCCCACGTCATTTCCGCCGAGGTGGCAAGGACCAGCACGAACCCTGTCCACCAGTGGTTGATGGCTTCACGGGACAGATCCATGGCAGGGCCCTCATAATTGCCCATCGAAATCACCATGTAGTCGCCGCATCGCCAGAATTTTACGGGCGTGGTCGAAGCTGCGGGCACCGGCCGGAGCGGGAGTATCAGACCGAATGTGCGGTAGTCGCGAAAACAGATCCTGGCGGAGCTTGCACAGGAAAAAGGCAAGGCGGGGATGGGGGCCCCGTCAACCAGGAGGTCATCAAGCGGCGCGTGATACGTGAGCAGGAGGTCCAGTCGGAATTCCGTCACTCCTCGATGACCCGCGCGTTTCGGCGTGTAGCACACAATGAGATTGTTCTTGTGCTGGTATGTCGCACAGCGTCCCTCTTCGTACAGATAGCTTTCGTCGATGGAGGTCTTTGCCACATGACAGTGATTTGCTTCGCCGGCGCGGCTGCCGTTGAAAACCCCTCGCGTGTACACCGACCGGAAATCTGCAAGACTCCGGATCCCGTCGTTCCGCCGTATGCGCAGCATCACGCTGTCGGCATGGCCGGCGTTCACATAGGGCATGGACGCGGAACCGAGCGCATACTCTTCTGTCAGGTATGTCGTGAGATCGCTCCACCCGCCGGGATAGACTTCCTCATCAAACGCAAACGGCGGTGCACCCGTGCCGGTAACTCCTGCCGTCCGCCTGCTGTTCTCGTGATAGCTTTCGCCGTACGTCGTCTTGCGGAATTCATAGGGAAACGGTTTCTGCCGGGCGATCGTGCGTGCAAGGTCCGGCACATGAAAAGGGAGTATCGCCACCAGGGCATTCTGCACCAGAGTCGACGGATGGTTGTAGCGATAACACAGAGCAGGTTCAATGTAGACGGGATCGCCGAATGCGGCAAGCATCGTGAAATGCAGCGCCGAACAACCTCCCATCGAGTCATCTGCGTACGAGCGCGAGTGAGGGCCCGCGAATTGCCCGCTCGGAAAATGAAAATGCATGGCCACATCGATCCAGAGGCGTTGCTCCAGAAACAGCGCAAGCTGCCGCGCCTTCTCCGACCGGGCATGTTCTGCAACGAGTGCCAGAAACCAGAGGTCGAGGGCTGTGTAGGTGAGACTATTGTACTCCGACATCTCCGCCTGCCGGCGCCGGGTGCCGAGATGATCGCCGATGCGACGACGAAATGCCTCCAATCGGGCCGTCCCCAGATCTGTCGCCCATGCGGCGCCGCACCGCTCTCCTCCGAGGATGAGTGTGGCATATGCCGCAAGCGGATGGTTGACGTTCCCATCGTGCAACTCGCACAACGCCGACCCGCCCAAGGCACTGCATACCGCCCGGTCGAGCCGCGCCGTCGTCGAAGAGTCAATCATGTCGGGAATCCGGAGGAGGACCGACAGCAGCGTTGCGGGGGTATGTGTCGCATCTTCCGGTTCCAGCGTCGCAATCAACTGTCCGCCGAATCTCCGTCGTTCCACATCTTTGTCGAAGAGCAGCGCAATCGCGTACCAGTACGTATCTCTGGTGATGACGCACCGGCCGGTTGACGGGTTGAAGTAGCGGTCACCGGCTTCCCTGGCGATGTCCATCAGCCAGAGCCGTTGTGGCGGGAGCGCGGTCACGGGTGACCGCGCAGCGGCACGTTCATATCACTCTGAATACCGATGCTCACCTCCGGGTGATATGCAGCCGGCGACAATTACTTCTTGTCCCGCAAATGTTGTTTGACCTTCTCCGCCGCATCCTGAATGACTTTCGTGACGCTCTCCAGGTCTTCCGCAATCTGCGGACCAATGGTTCCCTTAAAATAATCCTTCTCAAGTTCAAGGATATAGAGGGCCACTTTTCTTCGATCCTCGACCGGGAGGTCTTTGATCGCGGTCTTTATCTGTTCCACCTGCATGTGCGCGTTCTCCATGATTATGTCACCCTTTCCTATTGAATCAAGTATTTCATCAGGAGGCTCAGCGATATTCTCCGTAAAGTAGTTGGATGCCTCGGAGGTATCTCCCGGCAGTGAGAATCCTTCGGCCGTCTGGAGGTGGCTATTCACCGCGCTGAGGATACATGGGTAAAAGATACGCAGGGCTGCGTTAAGGAGCAAGGAGGCACCTTGCGCCTCGATCTCCGGCGTCGTACATTATAGACAGGTTCACTCACCGCTTCTGCCTCACACTTACTCTCGAAGAACATGCTCCCAGACCTGCGCCGGCTCGCTTGCTGCTTCGGACTGATGATGACTCTGGATCTTGTCGCTCCTGCTCTTTCAGCTCAGGTTATACAAGACTACACCATTACTGTCAGTGACGGCGTGAAGCTCGAAGCAACTCTGGCGCTTCCGGACAGCGGCGCTCCGGCCTCCGGCTTTCCTACCGTTGTGCTCATACACGGGTACGGCGGAAACAAAGACGGAATGGCGCCCATCAGCACTTACCTCACGACGCTGGCGTATGGATGCCTCACGTATAGTGTGCGCGGACAGGGAAATTCGGGTGGACTCTCAACAACCATGGGTCCGCGGGAAGTGCAGGATCTTCTTGAGGTGATTCAACATCTTCGTGTCATGCCCGGTGTCAACCCCGAACGCCTTGCAGTCGCCGGCGGGTCGCAGGGGGGAATCCATGCCTGGATCGCCGCGACCCACGCCATGCCCGGCGTCAAGGTCATTGCCTCAATCGTCGGCCCACCATCGTATTCCCTGGATCTCTTTCCGTATAATTGCATCGAACAGCAACTCCATTTTGAACTCAACCTCGGGTCAGTCCGGTACGATCCGGTAAGGGATCGCCTGCGAGAGTTCGTCGTGAGCGAACAGTACGACAGTGTGCATGTCTTCGCCACCGCACGAGACCTTGAATGTCTGCTGGATAGCGTGCGCATTCCGGTTGTGCACTGCACGGGGTGGGGTGATGTGCTCTTTCCGGTCAATGGGGCCATACGCGCAGTCCACCGGCTCACGCTCCGGGGCATTCCTGTGTGGTCCTACTTCGGAACGAACGGACACGGGGAACCGATACATCTCGGCGAGTATTTCTACGTCCTGAGTTTGATGACGTCGTGGTTTGACAGGTGGCTGAAAGATGTGCCCCTGGAACGCTCGGATGTCCCATTCATTGTCTATGCCGACGACAGGCCCGGTTGGCCACATCACGAAGTCGTCGGCTGGCCTCCTGAGCCTCACGGGACGCTGCGATTGTATTGCTCAGGCACGACTCTGCGAACAACTTTTCCTGCACAGGCGCTGGAAACACCGTTCACCCAGATCTATGATTCAACGTATACCCCGGCACAGGGATGGGCCGATGCCTATTCCGGAATTGGGTTTACACGTGCATTCCGCGCATCGCCTGCCCGTTTCCTCTCGGATCCCCTCGCAGATACGCTGGAGGTAACCGGTATTCCTCACGCAGTCCTGCACCTGAGTTCCGATGCATCGCGCTTCCAGTCTCACGTGCGCATATTCGACGTCGCGCAGACAGACACCGGTCGGGTGTGGTCGCTGATCACTCGAGGGGCACATGGTGTGCGCCAGAACAATCCCGGGACTTGCCTCGATTACGGGTTCGACTGTCAGGCCCTCTCGCACTTTTTCCCGACGGGGCACCGTATCGGCGTTGAAGTGACGGCCCTCGATATGTACGACAGCTACCGGGCGCAAATCATTCCCTACTTCAACAGTGCGGGCTCCAGCGTCAGCTCTTCAGCGGCCGCACCGTCATATGTGGATCTTCCGCTTGTGGGCGCAGCACAGTTTGTTGCCGTCGCTCCGACTCCTGCGGTACAGCCGTCAGCAATGATACTCCATCAAAACTACCCCAACCCCTTTAATCCGACCACAACGATACGATTTTCACTGGCCGCACCACAGCAGGTCCGACTTGAGGTCGTGTCTATCCTTGGACAGCGGGTCGCCGTCTTGCTGGACGGCATCGTTGAGCAAGGTCAGCACGCTGTGCAGTTCGACGGCAGCGGGTTGGCCACAGGGATGTATATCTGCCGGATGATGACCCGGTCGTCGACGATGGAGCGCAAGATGCTGCTGATCAGGTAGGGCCAGCCATCCCCACAAGGCACAATTCACCCTATCGCGAACAGCTTCAGTTCGGGGGTTACTTCAGGAGAACCAGCCGGGCGGACCGCACTTCCTGTCCTGCCTGAATCCGGGCGATATACGCACCGGAGGCGGCAGGACGCAACGCGTCAGTTGTGGCATCCCATCGGAGCGAGTGGAAACCGGCATCCTGGACAGCCCGGAAGAGTGTCCGGACACGCGTGCCGCGCGTGTCAAAAATCGTTACCGTGATCTCCCTACGTGCGGGCAGCATGTATGCGATGGTCGTCGCCCCGTTGAATGGGTTGGGATACGTTGGCAGTAAAGAAAATCCACCGGCCTTGGGAATGCCGTGGGATGCCAGGCCGGCGGGTGCCTGAGTTTCGAATGCCCCGAGATCCGGCGCACTGCCGTTGAAGGGCAATCCCACATCGGTTCCTGCATCCACGAACTGACTCGACGGTGCGGGGACGAGATACGTGATGTCCGGGAGGCTCCCGTCGGCCTTGCGTGGCCCGCCGACGCCTGCGGTGTCGATGCTGACGAAGTCTGCGGCAGTCACCTCGGCGAACGGCGCGAGCCAGGAGCAATCCAGCAGTGGACGTTCGCCCGGATACGCCAGGAGATGATAGCGCGCGGTCGTGGTGCCGTTTTTGGATATGGTGACCGTCGCCGGGCTAATGTACACTCCACCCCTGACCAGGATCGTATCCCCGGGGCTAAATATGGCGGTGGAGAGTCCCACAGCCTTGGCGAGTGTCAGGAACGGCTGATCGATTGTGCCGGGCTGCGAGTCACTCCCGGTTGTTGAGATATAATAGGTTGCGGGGTGAACCTGAGTCAGCGGGAGGATAGCAGACGCGGCAATGATGCAAAACGCGAAAACAGGGCATCCGGGAGGGGATTTCAAGCGAAAGACTCCGCACTTCTAGTTAGCGTTAACTGTATCGATAATTTCAATATGGAGAATTCTGTGTAATGTGTCAAGCAACCGGATTGCCTCGTCAAAAAGCGCGACGGAATCGATTCGTTGTCTCAAATGCAAAACCGAGTCGAAAATCATCAGTCTGCAGGCACTTGACCTTTCGTAAAATTATTTCTACATTAGTCGAAATAGTTCTATAGGACAAGATATGACGCAACCCGAACATTTCGATCAGTATGTGCGCTTTTTCAAAGTCCTCGGCGAACCCCAGCGTCTGAGGATTGTGGGATTGCTCGCCCAATCCCCCCGGACCGTGGAACAGATTGCCAGAGCCCTGAAGATCGGCGTGTCCACGGTGTCGCACCATCTTTCCCGTTTGTCAGACGCCGGGCTGGTGTCGGCAAAGGCGGAAAGCTATTACAGCGTCTACCGGCTCAATACCGAAGCGCTGCGTGTCATGGCCCGGACTCTCCTGCAGCAGGCGGAGAAACCGTCGATATCCGTCGCCGAAAATCCGGACGCATTTGAACGGAAAGTTCTCTCGACATTCACAGAACCCGATGGTCGTATCAAGATGTTTCCGGTGCAGGAGAAGAAATACCTTGTGCTTGTCCGCCATGTACTGAAAGCCTTCGCACCCGGCGTGCGCTACACCGAGAAGAGGGTGAATCAGATCCTGGCCAACTTCAACGAAGATACCGCACGCCTGCGCCGGTCGCTCGTGGAATACCGGTACATGGCGCGCGAAGGCGGAGGAGGAAAGTACTGGAGGATCGATACGGACGCCGGGATGGACACTTCAGCGCGATCGGACAACGTATAGCGCCGTGATATCGTCGTTTTGCGGGGCGTTGCCCGTGAAACTCCGGATATCATGTATCAACCCGGCGATGAACTGCCGCGCTGACAGGTGCCGGTGTTGCAGGAGGAATTCTTTCAGGGGCACATGTGATTCGTAGAGTTCCATCGTTGCATC
>DAINBR010000002.1:7944-31239 GCA_036732865.1 Bacteroidota bacterium
GGCTTCCGGAATCCCGTCGGTGTACAAGAGCATCCCTTCCCCCTTGTCGATAACCGTGATTTCGCCCTGGTAGGGAAAATCCATCTCCAGCATTCCCAGGGCGATCCCTCCGGCGTTCAACTCTTGCACGGTGCCGTCGGCTCTCATACAGTAGACCGGATTGTGGCCGGCACTCACCGACTCGATCGTTCCCGTCTCCGGTGTCAGAATCGCGACGAATGCAGTGATGAATTTGTCATCCGTCGATGCCGTGTAGATGACCTGGTTCAAGCGGCGCACGAGGTCTACGAGGGGGATGCCGCTTTCAAGATACGCCCGCAGATACGCGTGCAGACTGCTCACCAGGAGCGCGGCGGGTATGCCTTTGCCGGCAACATCCGCCATGATCAACGCACACCTCCCGTCCGCGAGTGGGATGCAGTCGTAGTAGTCGCCACCGACCGACTTTGAAGGAATGTTGATGCCCGCGATATCGTAACCCGGAATGTCCGGCAGCTTTGCCGGCAGGATTTTTTCCTGTATCGACGCGGCGACAAGCAGGTCCTGTTCCAGCCGTTGTTTCTCAAGCGCCTGTGTATGCAGATACCGGTTCTCCAGCGATGCATGCACCTGCCGCACGAGCGCATCCAGCAGCAGGTGATCGGTGGCGTCGAATTGTTCCACCCCGTCCCTGCTTTCCTTGTTATAGAGCTCGAATTGGTAGGTTTCTTCACCAAACACGAACTCAGCTTCGATACGGCTTTTCGTCACCCATCCCGGTGCCACGTTCGCCCCTTCCGGAAAGCACACCTCTTCCCTGAGCAGATCACCGCGCAACACTCTCACCCGCCCGGCCGACGCGTTCGTGAGCGCTGCGGCCCGTTCGAGCGCGAGACGCTGCGGGGATTCCCGGGCCTCCAGCTTTGTCACCTCGATACCCGTGTCGATCAGACTGTTCAGCTGCAGAAGACGGTGGTTCAGCGAAAAAACCAGCTCTTTCCGCTTCTTGCGCGTCTGCAGTTCGTGGTACGATGTATCGAAGAAATATGCCAGCAAGCGCAGTGTGATGACGTCCAGGTCCGCATCGCCCGTCATTGCGGAGTCACGAATGCAGTAGAAGCGAAATGCTGCTCCGTCGGAAAGCCGCTGGCTCACCGCGACCCCGGATGGCAGTTCCCGGACAACACATTCGGGTGTCGGCTCGTCTGTCACGGGCGGGAGGGCGCCTCCCCCGCTTTCCGCATTTCCGGACATGAGAGGCTGCCACCACACGGACCCCTCGGGACGGAAGAGCACATGCACGTCCACGGGGGAGAACATCTCCTGCACCACGCCCGCGAACTGCGCGCCGAAGTCTTTCAATGTCAGCGCCCGTGTGAGCGCGTGCGTGGCTTTCTGGAGCATCGCGATGCGCGCGCACAGCAGGTCCTGTGTGGTCTCCTGAAGCATAGTCATCTCGATTCGTGTCCGACGCCTTTGCGTCCGAGTGCCGACAGTGCGTCAGCCACTGTCGCTTCTTTGCGGGCATACTTGAACAGCCCCATAATGGACAGCATCTTTTCGACCGCCGCATCCAGGTTCGTGAACACCAGTGTGCCCCCGGTTTCCTGGAGCCGTTCGATAATTTCGATGATGTACGACATGCCGATGGAGTTCACGACCTTCGAGTATTCGAGGTTGAGAATGACGTCCTGGATGCCATTGGCAAAATGAGCGCCGCACTCCGAAGCAATCGCCTCGCCTCCGACATTGTTAATGTACCCCGAGGTTGTCACAATCAGACATTCCCCGCGCACTTCTTTTGTGAGAGTAAATTGTTGGTCCATGGGCTTCCTCACCTCAGCAGTTTGCGAATACTAATGGTGGTTCCCTGACTGCCCGATTCGATCCGGAAGTCATCGGAAAGAGATTTCATCAGTTTAAGTCCCCATCCCCGTTTATTCGACGAGCCGAGTTTTCCTGTTATCTCGGGATCCTCAACCGCGGCAGGGTCAAAGCCCTTCCCTCTGTCCTGGACGAAGATCACGATCTCCTCCGTCGTCAGCGTAAATTCCACGCGCACCGTCGGCGGTGTGTCACCCGCATGCTCGAGAGCATTCGTGACAGCTTCGGCGACGAGAATTCTCGCTTCTCCCACCTTATCATCGGCGATCCCGAGGTGCCGGGCAAGACGTTCCAACCCCTCAATAGCGACGAGCTCGATGTCAGGAATCCGCGGGAGCGTCAGATGCAACCTCATGGGATCAGACACCGGAGTCTCTTTACGCGGAAGCCGGTGTTCGCTGGATCGCGACGAGTGTGATATCGTCATCTTGCGATGCTGTTCCTCTCCATGTCTCTGCGGCATGATTGAAATGGGTGATAATCTCTTCCGGTGAACGGTTGCCAACTTCTGCCAGAGCCTGCGCAACGCGTGAGTACCCGAACATCTCCTGGTGTGCGTTCAACTGCTCGGGCAATCCGTCACTGAGCATAAGGACGGTATCACCCTCCCCCAGGGCGATGTCCTGAAGCGTGTAGGAGGGGTTCTTCATCGCCCCCAGGGGCATGCCTTCGAGGAGTACTTCTGTCACCGTTCCGTCACAGCGTTTGTAGTGAAACACCGGAGGCATGCCGGCACACGATAGCGAGAGGGTCGGCCCCTGCACCCTGGCAAGAGTGAACGCCATGAACACCCGCCCCAGCTGCAGCTCCTTGATGGTGCGACTGCAGTGACGGAAAAACGCCACGATGCCGAAGCGCTGCACGTCGGAGACGAACAGTCCCTTCATCAACGTGACCATGGTCCCCGCCTGCGATCCGTGACCGGTCGCATCGCCGAGCGCCACATTTACCGCACCATCCTGAGCAATGCTGAAATCATAGTAGTCACCGCCGACTTCCGTCGCTGTCTGCATGGAAACCGCAATGTGATAGTCCGGCACCTGCGGGATCGTTCGGGGGAGCATCGAGAGCTGCAATTGGCGCGCATCTTCGAGCTCTTTCGTTTTCCGCCGGTTCTCCGCTTCGAGTGCCCGGTTTTCCGCCTCCACTGCTTTCGCGTGCAGCGTGGCCTCGCGCATCCTCGACTTCTGCTCGCGCCTGTTCAGCTCGACTCTTCGCGCGGTAAAAGCAACACCGAAAGCCAGAAGCAGATAGCCCGCGTAGGCCCACGGGGTCTTCCACCAGGGCGGGCTCACCACCATCCGGAGGGACCCTCCCTCTTCGTTCCACACCCCGGCATTGTTGGATCCTTTGACCCGCAGGGTGTACGAACCCCCATCAAGGTTTGTAAATGTAGCCCGATGCTCGGGACCGAGCTGGATCCAATTCTCGGTGAATCCTTCAAGCTTGTACGCGTACTGGTTCTTGAATGTGTTGAAGTAATTCAGCGCCGCAAATTCAATGACAGCCACATTGTCCTTGTACGAGATGCGGATTTCCTCCTTCGCGTCGATTCCGGGTTCCTCGATCGGCTTTCCCGCTGCATCGTCACTGTTATATCGGACGAACGATGTGAACGCAACCGGCGGGACAAAGGAGTTTGCTCGTACGCTGTCCGGATGGAACCGTGTAAACCCGTTCGCCCCGCCAAAATAGAGTTCCCCCGTACGCGCATCGGAGGCAAACGCATTCTGGTTGAACTCGTCCCCCTGAAGTCCATCGGTATAGTCGTACGCGTGAAACGTCGCGGTGCGTTGGTCAAACAGGGCGAGTCCCTTGTTTGTGCTTATCCAGAGGCGGCCATGGGCATCTTCAAGTATCCCCCACACCATGCTGTTGGGCAACCCATCCTTTTCACGATACGTGTCAAAAAGTCCGGTCACGGGGTCGAAGCGATTCAAACCGCCCATAGTCCCGAGCCAGAGCTTCCCACCCCGATCCTCGGTCACACAGAGCACCATATTGTCGCTAAGACTGCGGGCATCACTGTCCCGGTGCCGGTAATGGGTGAACGCGGTCGAATCACGATGGAGCCTGTCGAGCCCCCCACCGTACGTGCCCACCCAGAGGGTGCCGTTCCGGTCTTCGTGAAGAGAAAGAACCCCTGGCGCACCGAGGCTCGACGGGAGCGAGTCGACGTGTGGATAGCGTGTGAACACACCCGTCACAGGGTTGAAGTAGTTGAGCCCGCCTCCGTATGTCCCCACCCAGACGCCGCCTCTGGAAGAAGCGGTAAGAGCGTAGACGCGATCATCGCTGAGGCTCCGTGGATCGTTTTCGTTGTGCCGGTAATGGCGAAAGCGGCGAGTCGCAGGGTTGTACATGTCCAGACCGCCGCTCACCATGCCGATCCAGAGATTGCCGTCGCGATCTTCGGTGAAACACTGCGCCTGGTTGTCGCCGATCCCATCGGGTATGGCGGCATTGTGGGAGAGATGGCGAAACGTTCCCGTCTCCCGGTCGAACTGGTCAACACCGCGCTGCGTCCCGACCCATACGACTCCCGAACGGTCGACATACAGAGACAGTATACTGTTGTCAATCAGACTCCCGGGGTTTGTGGGATCATTGGCCAGGTGCTGAAACGGATTGAGATGCGGATGGAATCGATCGACACCGTGTTCATTCGTTCCGACCCATATCATCCCCGACTGATCCTCATACAGGGAGTACAGTTGATCGCCGGCGAGACTGCGGGGATCTGCATCGCTGTGCCTGAACCGCGTGAATTTCCCCGTTCGTCTGTCGAAGCGGTTCAAACCGCCACGGAATGTGCCAAACCAGAGGTGACCGTCGCGGTCTTCCAGTATCGGCCAGACCCAATTGTCACTCACGCTGTTCGGATTCGCGGCGTCGTGCCGGAAGTGTTTGAACACCCCCGTGCGCGGATCAAGGCAGTCCAGACCTTGCCGTGTCCCTATCCAGATGAAACCGAGACGATCACCTTTGACAGAGTACACCCGGTCATCAGATATGGAGTTGGGGTTTCCCGGTTCGTTCTTGAATGATGTTGACACACCGCTTGAGGGATCGTAGCGCGTGACTCCGCCGCCGATTGTCCCCTGCCACCGGACACCATCGGGGGACTGGTACTCGGCCTTGACCGTATTGCCGCGCATGCCGATGAGGTTGACACTGTCGGCGGCGATACGACGAAAGAAACCGGTTGCCCGGTCAAACCGATTCACCACCGCAGGCGTATTCAGCGTTTTCACCCAGAGCGCGCCGCTCGAGTCTGCGTAGACGCCCAAAACAAAATTGTCGCTGAGGGAATGCGGATCCTCCGGATCATGCTTGAAGATCGTACAGTTGTACCCGTCGAAGCGGTTCAAGCCATCCTGCGTCCCGAGCCAGATGAATCCCCTGGAATCCTGCAAGATGCAATTGACAGACCCCTGCGACAATCCCTGTTTCACCGTGAGGTGGTGAAAGGGAATCGACTCCCGGGCCTGCAGCCCCATCGCACCGACCATCGCCGCACATGCCAGTGCCAGCGCGGAGTGCCACCCGGGGGTTGATGATGTGCTTATCCTCCTTGCCATTTACTTCAACAGGATCATGTGCCGGCTTTCCACGAAGCCACCCACAGTGAGGCGGTAGATGTACATCCCGCTGGCAAGATTTCTTGCGTCGAACTGAAGGCGGTAATTGCCCGGTCCGCGTGGTTCATTCATCAGCGTGGTCACTTCCCTTCCGAGCAGGTCGTATACCATGAGTTGTACGTCCTGCAATCCGCTTCCTGCGACCTGGAATGCGATTGTGGTCGTCGGATTGAAAGGGTTGGGATAGTTCTGCCCGAGGGCGTACTCCGTCGGAATCTGCTCCGTTGCGGTGGAACCTCCGGGTTCAAGCGTCCAGACATCACCGGAACTCTTCGTCAGCCCGGTGAAGGAATTCGCCAATGTGATTTGCACCTTTTTCCCGATCACAACGTTCCTCGCGATAAACGAGCCGGTTGCCTGAACGCCGTCAGCCATTGCCAGGGTGCCGTTCGGTGCATAGAAGTTTGCGTACACCGTTCCCTTGGGACCGAAGCCGGCTCCGCGGGTGAACGGGAACAGCGCATCTGCACCACCGACGAAAAAGATAATTTGCGATGCGTCGATCGAGCTCCCATTAGCCGGGCCGACATATACGTGGTCGTCTGCGGCAAAGCCATACCTGATCCGCACTTTTGATGAAGCGTTGAAGACCGCCTTCGATCTGTCTTCGATCCAGAGGCTCGCGATGTCATAGGTGCCCCCGGTGAATGTGAGCGTCGCATCGTGCAGGAGTACGATATGTCTGTACTTCCCGGCTGCGATCGTCACCGCTTGTCCATCGCCCACGAAGATGTCCTTCTTTCCGGCAGACGCAGTTTCGAACGGCGGGAGTGCGGCCACGACGGGAAGCGCCAGGGGGGTGGTTGTTGTACCGGTGATCACTCCGGTGTTCGTGAGTTGATTGTAGAAGACGTCACTCGCGACGGTCGCCCCGGAAAGGACGGAGATCCTGGAGGCTTTCAGCGTGAACTGTGGCGGAGTTGAGACCCCTTTGCCGATGAGCAGATCCACTTGCGGGTACAGGGATGATCCGGTCCCTTGTTGGTTGACGATGATACTCCCGGAGACAATGTGCGAACTATCTTTCACCATCGCGTTGTTTGTCGCCAGCAGGACAGCATCGGGCACCAGCGGCGGGGACACAAACACAGACTGTTCGCTCTGCCGGGTGAAACTGACCTGCGTGGTACCCGCAACGCCATCGACGGAGATTGTGCCGGACGCATGCGTCTCGAACCGGTACGTCCCGGCCTCGGAGGTGGCGTTGAATACCCCGGAATAGAGTCCATACCCAATCGGCGATAGCGTGATCGAGACAGGGGTCGGCGATCCGGGAATCGTGACATCCGTCCGGACGTTCGCGTTACTGATCGGCACTCCGCCGGTGATGTGTTCCCCACTCAGTGTCGGGCCGCCCTGAGAAAGACTTGCCTGGATCTGGATCTCATCTCCCGGAAGATATGTCGACTTAGCAAACTGCACGTTCAGCGTGACGTCCGTGAGTGCGGCCAGTGACAGATTCAGCTGCTCCGGTGCAGTGGGGTTCGCCGGGTCCCCGCCGGGCAATAGTGCCCAGGTACCCGGTTTCGGATTGGTCACCTTGTAGAAGTTGTATGTTGTTCCTCTGACATACTTTATCGCGGTGAAGAATTGGTTCGGAACAGGAACTTTGTCCCAGTTTTCAGGGGTGATGACCGAGAAGTTTTCCGGTATTGTACCACCCGCATCGGAGATTGTCAGTCCGTCCTGCGGAGGAACAAGCACCAGCTCACCGGTACTTCCCTGCCAGTTGAAGGCGGGCAGGATTTGCAGTGTCCCTTCATCGACACGCGCTCCTTGATAGTTGAAGCCGCCTTGATAATTGAAGCCGCCCTGATAGTTGAAAGCACCCTGGTAATTGAAGCCGCCCTGGAAATTGAACGCGCCCTGCCAGTTGAAGGCGGTAGCATTCGAGATAATTGAAGAATCGCCGACAATCTGCCAGCCTGCGAGCCTGTACCAGATCTCTTTGACCACCTGGTGTATTGTAGAATCGGCTGCGAGGAAGTACGCTCCCCCCGTCGAGTCAGCGAGCTCGCTGCTCAGGCGCTGGCCGTTGCCGTTCTCCTGAAACCCCATTGTGAAGAGATAGATGTGGGACGATGTGAGATTGGGTATCACCGACAGCGCGAAGGGACTGCCGACATCATCGCCCGCACTGAAAAGAATCATTGCTTTGCCGTTGGTCGCAAGCGGGTTGGCCATAAGCTGCAGCGCGCCTGCTTGTAGTCCGGCACCGAGCGAGCTTGACCCACCTTCAGTCATCGCATCGACTTTGGCGACGATCGCGCTCCGGGTATTCGCGTTGACTGTTATCAGTCCTGTTTCCTGAACGCTGCCGTTCTGTATGGTGCCCAGAACGTCGGTGGCGGGTAGCTGAATGACGCCCACCCGGTCGCCATCCCTCATCCGTTCAACGAGCTCTTTCATACTTTCTTTGGATGGACCAAAACCATTGTAACTCGAGGCGAACGTCGCTCCGTCGACCACGAGCACAAGGTCCGCATGCGACGGGGGAATGTGCGAGTAGATGTAGTTGATGCCTTCGACGTCAGGAGCTTCGAGCGTACGCTTCTTCGTCTCGCTGCCCCGCAGGATTCCGTACATGGTCATTTCCTGATTCTCTATACCCATGTACCGGACATATTGCGCATATCCGGGGTTGTACAGATCGCCAAGTCCGCTGAAGTGACCGAATTCGTGCGTCGCCGTGCCCTCCACATCTTTTATCGGACTGCTGGTATCAGGTTCGGACACTATGGCAAATTCAAAGCCGGTCGGGGATGAGGGTGTAGGTTTGACATTGAACGCCACATCCACATCCAGCTTCTCCCCATTGAAAGCGTTGTAGCGGACGCGCGTGAGAGCAACGGTATTGAGATCCGCTCCGGTCACATCTACCCAATTGTCCGTCACCCACGCCACATTATTGACGCCGTCGGGGGCGCCTCCAAATGCATTCCCGGAGGCCGAGCCGCTGTTGGTGTAGTGCACGGGAGGGATGGTGCTCCAGGTCGCAAATGACTGCTCCAGGATCGGCACAAATGCCGCCGGCACATTGGAACTTATAGAATAGGTTGCCTTACCGTCCGGCCAGTGCAGCGGGATGCCCGAGAGGGTGGTATTGATAACGTAATGGTCTCCGAAGGTCCTCGTTTTCACACCGGCGGGTAACGCAGCGGAAAATTCTGATGTGTTGTTGGCCTCGTCAGTGGCTGTTGCGGAGACGAATTCGCCCCACTGCAGGGGCGTACCGGAGTCGATGGCGAACCAGGCATATCCGGCAGCGTCGGTTTCAACCCACTGGGATCCGAGGAGTGTTTTGCCTTCGCCGAAACCTGATGGATGCGCGTCTCCGTTGGCAAAGACTTCAATCAGGAAACGGGAGTTGCTCCAATTCACCAGCGAGCCCTCAATCTGTGATGGCGAGCTACCGGCAATCGACGCCGAGTAAAGCACCGGGAAGTTCTGCCGGTAATTCACGGCGCCCGGTGCAATAGGTCGCGCTTCGGGTCTGGACGGGCCGGGCGGATAAGTGTTGGAGGTTACCCCCGGCGCCCCCAGGTCAATCCCCAGGCCCGCATTGCCAAAAATTGAATTCCCGAGAATCGCGTTGCCCGATGCAGGAGGAATCCTGGTCTCCTGCCGGACCGCGACGCCGGGTCCACCATTGGCTTCGATGCGGTTGCCCGTCATGGTGTTGCCATTCCCGTCAATAACCAGCACTCCACCCGCGCTATTGGCGTCAATGACATTTGTTTCGACACGGTTGCTGTCGCTTGTGATGAGAACGCCCACTCCCGCGAATCCGCTGATCTCAAACCCGCGGATGGTGCTGTAGCCCGCTCCAAGTTCCAGGCCGTTTACACGGCTTGCGGCACGGCCATTGAGCTGGATCAGTGAGCCATCGAGACCCACTGCCGGCACTCCACCGGTCCCTCCTGCACCGGAGCCATCAAAAACGATCTCATCGATACATGAAGGCAGTGTATCCGTCAGCACAATGGTTCCGCTGCCCGTGATTCTGATGGTATCCGCCCCCGGATGGGCGTTCGCGGCATCGATCGCCTCCCGGAGTGCTGTTTCGGTGAAGCTGCTGAGGCTATAGGTGACCGGTATATTCTCGTCGAAGACTGCCGTGAGGGATTTGTTGCCATCCATTGTGATGACGAGGGGATTCGCCGTAGTTGACGTGTCCCCGGTCCAGCGTCCGAAATGATACCCGCGAATCCCGGTCGCGGTCAATTGCACTGTGCTGCCGTGGGTGTAGTGTGAAAGATCGGGGTTCTTTACCACGGATCCGTTTACCGCATCCACCGCCAGCGTGTACGTATTGATCAAGAAGCTGGCACGGATGGTATGATTTGCGGTGACTGCGGGGAATGTGTACCCTGTCGCCGGGGGAATGAGAACGCCGTCGACGAACAAGCTGTCCACATGGTATCCGGCGGCAGGTGTGATGACGAATGACTGCGACCCCCCCGGAGTCACGTACACTGTGCCGGTTGGTGCTATCGTCCCATTTTGACCGGCACTTGCAGCGATGGTATAGGTAATATCACCCGTTACCTGAACGTCGAGGTAGCTCTTCTTGTCATCCCAGATGCCATGGACCGCAAGGAGGTTATTCCCGGCATTCACGATGTTGTCGGGGACGCTGAATATCAAATTGTCGATTCCCGCACAATCGTCGTGCCGGCGAACACCGCCCGAAATTTCGGTTCCGTTGAAAAACACCTGCACCTTGTTGTCCAGCGCAACACCGACCTTCAGATTGCGGGCTCCTGCAGGCACGGCGATACTCTTGCGAAGAAGAATATCTCTGGAAGAAGGCCAGGTAATGTGTACGTGTGCGGCGTCATTGAGAGGACAGGGTGGTGAGCTGGTATTGTTCAGGGTGCCGACGGCTGTCTGCCCGATCAACCAGGCGGCATCATTGAAACCAATAGTATGAAATGTCCTTGTCTGGGCGTCCGACCCTTTGACCACGGCATACTTGAAGCCCTGCGACTGGTAGGGGAGAATGATGGTGTTGTTCTGTCCGACGGTCATCTGCGGAACGAGCAGAACGAGCGGGGTGATGATTGCTGTGAACAGTTTCATACAGTAACCCTGAGGGATGAATGATAGTTGGACAGTGAAGAGGATGGTCAGAGGCCACAGTGTGTTGCACAGCAGACGTCGACCGTCGTCCTCTATCGACGTGCGCTGCTATTCCATTTGCTGTTCCTGAACGGCAGCTTTGATCCTGGCGCGGAATTCATCCAGGGTCATCTGCCCGCCTACCCGGGCCTTACCGGAGAGTTCATCTTTGGTGATGGTGATCTTCCCTTCGGGTCCACCGCGTATCCGGAAACCACCCTCTGCATCCCGTCCGGCAAACACCACGACATCTTCATCTGCGACGAATCGTGCGCTGTGGCTGTACCACTCGCCCACGCCATCGACCTCGCCGCCCGGAGTTGTCAGGGTAATCACATTCCCCGCGCCGCCTTTCATGTACTCGCCTATAGCAACTGTCACACGCGTGACGATGCGCGACCTTCCGCGATCCCACTCAGGTTTCGTGGCCGTCACTTTACCCACAGCTACAACATCCGCTTCCCTGGCCAGCGCATCAGTCGACCTGTGACTGGTCTGCCCCGACGAAAACGAAATTAGGGCGGGGACAAGTACCATGGTGAAGGCGGCTACCTTCACCACTTCACGAATTTCTCTGGGCATGCGAAGTACCTCCTGAGAATGGGTGGAATAGCTCAAAGGTGGTTTTCAAGCGTTGTCCCTGTCGGAAATAGGGGGTCGCTGGACTTTCGATAACATGAAATACGCCGGTGCAATTGGCGCGGGCGGAGGGATTTGACGGAGGTCTGCACAGCGTTCGGTTCTGATGCACAAAGGGGGTAGATCATGCATCCACATGGGGCCGTTCCGAGCGTGTTGCCCGTTGATCAACAGAAGCTTAGAGAACAGGATGACGTCTACTGAGCGAAGTCGGACTATAGGCATCTCAGAAAACGATACTTATATGGAACACACTGTCCCCCGCAATTGTTCCGGGAGATCCCGCGTGGCATGCCGTTCGGAAAAGGTGTCATTTCATTGGCATTCTCAGATTTCGCGGCGAGGGATAACGGGATGATAACCGGGGTCTGCTGCCGACAACTAGTCGTGTTGTGCTATTCGCCGGTGATTGTGGCGACGATGCGCCTGTTCCCCCCGTCCTCGCGATGCTCGCAAAGGTAGATTCCTTGCCAGGTGCCGAGATTCAGGTGGCCGTCGGTGATGGGGATTGTCAGAGAAGTGCCAAGGAGGGACGCCTTGAAGTGTGCTGGCATGTCATCCGGTCCTTCGGTGTCATGCGTGTAGTACTGCGTGTCTTCAGGGACAATCACATTGAAGTGCCGCTCCAGATCCACACGGACACTCGGGTCGGCGTTTTCATTGATGGTGAGAGATGCGGAGGTGTGTTGGATAAACAGATGCAGAATCCCGGAGCGGTACGTCGCGAGCTCCGGGATTTTCGACAGGATCTCGGAGGTGACCAGATGGAAACCCCGCTGCCGGGCAATGAGTGAGAATTCCCGCTGAAGCCATGGCATGAGAACAACTCCTTCCTAATGTCCGGCGCGGATCGCGGCGGCACGGTCCATAATTGCCTCGCGTGACTCTCCGGCGGCGGCATACATGGCGAACACGTTTTCCAGGGGCGTTTCGGGAGGGACCGAATGCGACGCGGCGAGAATATATCCCCCGCCGTCCACTGTCATGTTTTCGATAAGCCTCCGGGTTTGCCGGAACACCTCATCGGCCGTGCCCCGAGGAAGCAGCTCCTGCGTGTCGACTCCCCCCATGAACGCCAGATCACGGCCGAATTCCTTCTTCAGGCTGGCCGGCTCCATTCCCGGACAATTGCACTGGATGGGGTTGAGTACAGTCAGCCCGATTTCTATCAGATCGGGGATGATTGGGCGGATGGCTCCACAGGAATGATACGCGACCGGCATGTTGCTGTTCTTTCCGACTGCGAAGATGCGGGCAAGGTGCGGACGAATTGACGCACGCCAGCGCTGCGGGCTCAGCATCAATGCCTGTTGTCCGCCCACATCGTCACCGGTCCACAGCCAGTCAAGCGGGAAACGCTTGCAGGCTTCGCGTGCGAGATGGACGGAGAAATCGGCCGCTTTCCTCAGGAGCACTGCGGCGGATTCAGGCGCAGCGGCGAGATCCAGGAGCGCGTCTTCCATCCCGCGGATACGGAACAGGATCTCGAGCAGACAGGGGGAGATATCACAACCGATGAAGAAGCCATCGCGATTGGCGATCACGGGGTCCATGAGTCCTAGCAAAACGTCCGTGCGATCGTACGGGAACTCGTATCCGAGAATCGCCTCCACGTTCGCGTTCGCCAGCGGCGATCTCCTGATCTGGTTGAAGAATCCTTCCCGTACCCACTCGATACCCCAGAAGTCGGTATGCCCCTCCCCTTCGCGATCATGAAGAATCCCCTCCATCGCGAAATTGTTGCCGATCCAGGTTTGACGGATATCGTCTCCCATAGCATCGGCCACCCGCTGTTGTGGAACGCCAAGATGGCGCGCAAGCCGCGCGAGCGTGGCGGGGTGAAACCACATCCATATGGGGACGCGGTCAACGGGCTCGCGCTTCAGGGCAGCAGCGACTCGGTCACGGTGGTGCATGGAGTTCACAATTCTGACAGTGAAAGTTCATCATCACGGTGAACAAATGCAATACGGGCGGCGGGTCTCACCAAAGCCATGCCGCCACACTCGTTGCGAATGGTTCTCCATTTTGCGAGATTGGTGTACCCTTGTATGCTCACGGAGACCTGCCATGCTTGAACTCCAGACAAATCTCAAACGCAAGATAGAAATCCTCGGGCTCGCTCTTGACAACACTGAGTGCTACGGCGTGAGCGATTTCGCCGTATTCTTCGACAGGGACATCCCGACGATCAAACGCGACATGCGTGACCTTCGCAGCGAGGGAATTGACATTCACTCAGAGCGCCGCAAAGGGATTCAGATTGGACGTGATGTCGACACCGGGACTCTCCGACGTCTGATCATTCAATACATGGGATTGTGCACGGCTGAGGGAGGAATCGACCGCGCCACACGCCTCATGGTAAAGAAGGTCCACGGACGATCACTCAGCAACCTCGTCCGGCTCCAGCAGTGCATTGAGCAGAGGAAGGTAGTCCGGATCGATTACCAGAAAGACGACCGGCGCAGGGAGAAAAACGTTGAACTGCGCCCCCTTCTCATTTTCAGCAGCGAAGGGTACTGGCGCGTCCTGAGTCTCGACGAGGGAAGAATGAAGCAATATCATCTCAACAAATTGCTGCACGTGCGCCCTCTCGACAAGAAATTCACCCCGCCTTCACACGACGAGATTGAGCGGGTCTTTCGCCATTCATTCCGCAGCTGGATCGGGACGGAGGAACACCACATCAAGCTCCGCCTCGACCGGACGTGGGCGGAGAGGATAAAACCCCAGCAGATGCTGGAAACCCAGGTGATTACTGAAGCCGCCGACGGGTCCGTCACCTTTGAGGCGACGGTGAACTCGCTTACCGAAGTGGCAAGCTGGGTCGTGAGCCGGGGAAAAGGCGTGACCGTGCTCGAACCCGAAGAACTGCGGACAATGGTGCTCGACATTGCACGCGGGGTGCTCCACAACTATCCCGGGTGAGCCGCGACACCCATCTCCAACGTAAACGAACGCTACTGCATTTGCCTGACACGCACCTCGATCGCACTCTCCTTTTTCAAGAGCTCCAGCAGCGTGTTCACATTCGTACGCCCGAAGTGGTACGGGTAGAGGATCTTCGGTCTGAATGCCCTCGCCGCATCGGCGACCATTTCCGGCGTCATCGTATACGGCAGGTTCATCGGCAGAAAGGCAACATCGATATTCTTCAGCGCCTTCATCTCCGGAGTATTCTCCGTATCGCCGGCCACGTAGACACGCGTTTTCCCCACGGTGAGAATGTAACCGTTCCCTTCGCCTTTGGGATGGAACACCTTTCCCTCTCCGGGGCCGTGCTTCACGTTGTACGCAGGCACAGCGGTCACCGTCACAACTCCTATGGTTCGCATCTCGTTGTTCGCCAGGACAATCCCCCCCGTGACATTCTGCGCACAGGTCGCCGTAAGGATCGTTGTCGTGGCGGCTGTCCGGATCTTCTCGATGGCCTTTGGGTCACAATGGTCGCCGTGATGATGGGTAATCAGAATCACGTCCGCTTTCGGCAGTGTACTATAGTCGGCATACTGTGCGACCGGGTCGATATGAATCGTCTTCCCCCCCACTTGCATCATCAGCGTTCCGTGGCCGACGAACGTGATAACAAGATCCCCCGCCGCCGTCGCGATGGTGTCCTTCTCGAATCGTTCGTTCGCACCGGCTCCCTGAAGCGTCAGCAGGATCGCGCTACACAACAGCATCGCATGCTTCTTCATGGCATTCCTCTTCTGTGTTGCATCAGAAAACGCAACTCACGGGCGGTCCTGTGGCTGCCGGAGCAAGTTGAAAATCCTGCCCGACAGCACCTTCATCTTTTCTCCCGCCTCCGCCTCCCGCATAGGGACAAAACATGCTATAATATACCGGGTCCTGCCGTCATCGACAATACCGACATCGTTTGTCCAGAACGAGAACCACCCGGTCTTATGAGAGAACATCGCCCCGGGAGGCAGGCCGGGAGAGAGTTTGGACATGTCAAGCTGCCGCCCTAGCAGCGCCTTCATCTGCTGACTGACCCACGGATTTACCAGTTGATTCGATGTAATGCGGTACATGAAGTCCGCCGCATGCAATGCGCAGGTTTCGGTTCCCCGCACGGTGTCGTAGCCGGCGTCTTCGAACTTACGCTTGAGAAACTTGCGGGTCACCTCGCTACCCTGCCAGCCGTATTCATGAAGAAGGTCATTAATGTTTTCCCGCCTCGCGACATCGATCAGACAGTTTGCCGCAGAGTTGTCACTTCGCGTGATCATAAGATCCAGCAGGTAGTTGATCGTGACCGTGTCACCGGCGTGAAGCACGGGACGGGGATCGCTCAGGATCTCCCTGGCCCCGTCAACCGCATTGTGTGCAGTCACCGCCACCTGCCTCGTCAGGGCATAGTCGCCGCGCGACACCTGCCGGAGGATCTCCGCTGCCACGTACATCTTGTATACGGAAGCCGGATATATGAAATTGTCGGGATGTACTCCTCCGAAGCGGGGGTTTCCGTGATTCAGATCTATTACGGCGAGGGACACCTGTTCGGTCCCGTCCTCCCCCACAGAAAACGTGCTGTCGAGATTCAGCGAACGGACGAAAGTGTTGAGGCTGTCGGCAAGCTCCGAATCCAGAGTGTAGTATGACGGGAGCTGCACGTGTTGCGCGGCAGCCGGCAAAAATCGCACGAGCAGGATAACCGCCAGGGATATGGTGAGCTTTCCCACGCTCAGTCCTGTGAAGAGTGGATATGGATGGACCTCATCGAGATCGAACGCAGGACAACGTCTTCATTGAAGAATGACAACTTGTCGTCCTTCTCCTGCACGGCAAGACAGTATAGCAGCGGAAGGAAATGCTCGGCGGTCGGAATAGCCAACCGTACCTCTTCTCGCCGGTCCAGCAACGCCAGAATTCCCTGATGATCCTGCCGGATGATCATTCCTGCAATTCCATCATCAAACTCGGCAGCCCAATCGAATGCGCCCCCCTCCCAGTCCATTCTCGCGAGATTGTGCACGATATTGCCGCTTCCAAGTATCAGAATTCCTTCATCGCGAAGGGGCCCCAGCTCCTTTCCCAGGGCATAGTGCGCGGCGGGAGGTTTCGCACGATCGAGGCTGAGCTGCACCACCGGGATATCCGCAGCCGGATACATACGAGACAGCACCGACCATGTACCGTGATCCAATCCCCAGGATTCATCAAATCCCACGGAGGTCGAACGGCATAACCCGGCGATGCGCTTTGCGAGTGAAGGCGACCCCGGCGCGTCGTACTTCACAGCGAAAAGTTCTCGAGGGAACCCGTAGAAATCATGGATCGTCCGGGGTGAAACCATTGCGGTGACGCTGGTTCCGTTGCTCTCCCAATGCGCAGAGACGCACAAGATCGCTTCGGGCCTGGGAAGCCTCCCGCCCATCTCTTCCCATGCCCGGCTGTATGCATTCTTTTCGATAGCATTCATCGGACTGCCGTGCCCGACAAACAGCACCGGCATACGCTTCTTCCCTCCCGGCGGCATCGTGTCCTCTCTCCGCGTTGACACATAACATCAAAAAGCCGTAACGAACCCTGCGCTCAGGCGGTGCGCTTTCGCTTCCATATCGTAGGTGTACTCTCCCACCAGCCGGAAATTGCGTGCAAGAAGGTACCCGACATGCCCGGTGAGCGTCCGATAGTCCAGAGCATCCACCTCCGAATCGACCCAGTTCACCAATGCCGCCCCGTACCAGCGTCCCTTGTCGCCTCCCGGAGTGATCGTCAGCTCTCCAAAAGCCCCACGTGTTTTCACCTGGTAGTCGCCGACCAGGTAAAACGGATTGTCATCCTTTCGCTCGACATACTGCACATTCAACTCGACATTCTCCGCCGCAACCGTCAGATCCGGGCCGGCCATCCAGAGCGAGTTGGTCCTGTCTCCTTCCGCCTCTCGTCCCCAGTAAACAAATCCTCCCAGTCGGAAGTGCTCCCCAAGGTCCTGTGAGATCCGGAAAGCAGTGTTCTTGTATTTGTCGTTGTCGAAATTCCGCGCGGCGTCAGCCGCTCCGATGCCTGCCCCGTTGAGGATCTCCACGACGATATCCGTGCCCGTGGGCAATCCGTAGGTAAGCATGATTCCGCGGTCGTAGGTCAGGTTTGCAGACGATCTCCCCGGCTTGACCCTGTAGATCTGGTAATCCTCCAGTGTCAGCCGCAGCTCGCGCTTGAACAGGGGATCGGAGACCTGGAATTGACCAAGATACACATCCAGTTTGGAATTGAAGACGTTGTTGAACATCACAAACGCATCTTCAAGGCCCGCAACTTCGCCCCGTTCGCCAAAGAAGAAATAGAAGTAGTACGCGATATCCTTGGCGATCTGTCCGCCGGAAAGCAATTTCACCAGATACGGCCACTGCATGTCTGTACGGCCTTCCGATCCTGGTTGCCAGCGGCCAAATCCTTCGAGCCGGACAGCGAAAGGAAGCTCTCTCATCAGCATGAGAATCTCGTCGCCGGTCTCGCGGAATGCACGGGGTGCTTCCTTATCGGCCAGCACGAATCCGTTACCGGCGAATTCATCGCCAAAGGGCTTCAGCTTCGGGGCGGGGTGATGGCAGGTAGTGCACGACATGTCGTACTTGCGCGCAAAGGCGGGGATAGCATACACATCCGCCACTGTTGCTGCACACAGAACCAGGACGCAAATAAGGATCATGACTTGTCTCGTCATGGGGTCACCTATGGTAATATGGTAACAGTTGTGGAATGCGTGTTCACTTCTACAATCTCCGCTTCCTCCATCGGAACGCCGAGAAACTCTGCCAGCGGGGCAGGGAGTTTCTGATAATTCAGCGTGGCATTCACCTTGAGAGTTCCTGGGGCACAGTTCGTGGGTATGCTCCAGGTAAACGTCTCGATTTTTGTCTCCCGCGGGCCGATGCGATAGTCGGTGGCCAGGGATGCCGTGTTCCATTGCATGATGGTCATCCGGCCCTGCGGATCGAGATAGGGAAGGCGGAAGATCCTGTCTCCCGGAGGCACGCCGTCACGCTGGACCCCCTTGAAATCCGGAATCTTGAGCGGGATCCCCATGTCCTGATAGGCGAGCGTGTTGGCCGCGATGGTGTATTCCTCTCCGGTGAATCCTTTTTTGTCAACGGGCAGATGATACACGTTTCCCTTGGCGTCCGTCGCCTCTACGTGAAGCCAGAGCAACCGTTCTTCCGCCGAACCTGTCGGAAACTTGTGTCCGGCCTTCTGGTTGAACAGCGCGACGGTAAACTTCATACGCTCACCCGGCTCCACCTCACGGATATCGGGATGGATCCGCAGCTCTACCGTCCCCCGCACTTTGCCGTTGTCATGTGCGCCGTGGAAGAGATGTTGGGCGATATCCGGGAGTTCCGCCGACATCGTGGCGTTCCGCCCGGGCGCGTAGGTCATATGGCACTGCTGACAGGTTACACCCTGCTTTCCGTACGGTCCCTCTTTCCATTCGAGGTGGGTCGACTTGACCCAGACGCCTCTCGGGTCTTTTTCGTTGTGGCAGGTGCCGCAGAGTTCAGCCGACTTGTGGAACTCGGATTTCTTCGTTTCATGGGCCGGAGACACCAGACCCTCCCGCGGTCCGTACTTCACCCTGCCGGGCTCCGAGAAGAAATTGAAGTTGAAAGGTGTGTCTCCCTTGAACCCGGTGACGGTATGACAGATATCGCAGTGCACCGATTCGTTGGCACGGCTCTTCGCTTCGGGCTTCGGCGGCGGCACATCGTTGGCGAGGAAAGCCATGGGCGAATGGCAACCATTGCACCCGGCCTTCACGCCCGCGACAACCGGATCGATTTCGGCGTGCGGCACGGCAAGTTTGAAGTACTCAATCTCATCCCAATGGTGTGTGTACGCCTGGGACATCATTGCCTGTTGCCACTGCTGATAGAAATCCACGTGACATGAAGCACCGCACGAGGCGGGGCGCTCAAAGTCAGCATACTTCCGTGTGCCGAGCGCGTCATCGCCGGCTTTGGGTGATTGCGCAATGGTACTCACCGGCACCATGGCAACACAAACAAGCGCGATTGCATGCAGTAGTTTCATACGAATGCCTCGCTTGAAAGAGAGTGTAATAAACGGACTGACCTGCGATCGACTAGGGAGGTAAGTGAAAGCAATGTACACTCTGGATGTTCTTTATGCAAACCAACGGGTGCATGAGGTTTCGACTATAGGATTTCGGCAATGTATGAGGTTACGGCAATCCCAGCAATTTATGGGTCTGGAGACTAAGCCTCCATTGCGGGTGGTTCAGGCAGTACTTTGCGGCAAGACGGGTGTGTACTTCGCGTGAGGGTCCGTCCATCGGCTGCAACAGGAAGTGTTTGAAATTGAGGGATACGAATCGCGACGGGTCTGCACCGTCCTGGGGGTACACAAGCTTGAGTTCGTGCCCGGATCTCAGCCGCAACTTCGCGTTTGCCTTCGGACTCACACACAGCCAATCGATGCCTTCCGGAGCGGGGAGTGTGCCGTTGGTTTCCACTGCCACTATCATGCCCGCCGCATGCATGGTGTAAATCAGAGAGGAATCGAGCTGCAGCAACGGCTCACCGCCGGTGCATACAACATAGGGGCGCTCACTTCCCGCATTCGATGGCCAGAGTGCATCGATGACATGAGCGAGTTCTTCTGCGGTGGAGTACGATCCGCCGCCCGGCCCGTCTGTACCGGCAAAATCGGTATCGCAAAACTGACAGAATGCGGTGGCCCGGCTATCTTCTTTGCCGTTCCACAGGTTGCACCCCGAGAAACGGCAGAACACCGCAGGCCTCCCTGCGTGCATCCCCTCACCCTGCAGCGTATAGTAGATTTCTTTGATGAGATAAGGCATTGGCGCACAATATTCACGTGCGCCAATTAAGCGAGAAGACGCCGAAAAAGCAACCTACGGGGTCACGGTCAGCCCAAGCCAGAGCTGCAGCTGATCCAGCTCCTGTCCGTCAAACCCTTCGCGGAAGTTCGGTACCATCAGCAGACGCAGATTGAGTTTCTCCGATGGTGAGACCGCAATCCCTGCGAGGAATGTCGTCCGCACATCACTCACATTCTCGGTCGGAACGGTGTACCGTTCGCCGAAATTGGTTTTCTGCGTCACTGTGCCATTCTGGTCCTCGTATCTGAAGCGGAAGAGCGCCAGGGTGACTTCCTCGATTCTCCACGATGTCATGTCCCTGTTGATGCCGATCATGAATTGGAGGAGCTTCGACGCCCGGAGTGTCAGGAATACAGGGATCTGAAGGCTCGAGCGCTTCGACGTGAACGTCCAGCGAAGGTCCTTCGACTCATTCTGGGCGGAACGCCAGTTGTAGTTTTCTCCCGAATACAGGTACTCATACCGGCTGGCCATCACGACCGATTCGCTCGTGGCGATCTCCATCGTGTACCACTCCAGCTGTGCGCCGATGGCGAGCGCCACACGATCGTCAATCTGCCAGCGGAGGGATCCCATCAGACGATCGGTGGTGATATTCTGCGTCCCGCCTCCCGATCTCGTGTCCGAGAGAATTGACCGCGACATGCTGGAGTATGGCTGTTCGTTGTACGTATTCGAATAGGTGCTGAAGCTTGTGTCGAGCACACCCGAGGCAAGACCGATATCAGCCGCCGATTTCTGGTGCCGGTAATAGAAGTTCATCGTCATTGCCGGCGATGTGTGTGCAAGAATATCCGCACCGTAGTATGAGGTGTTCCCCTGGTGGTTCCACTGGTACAGTCCGTTGCCCGACCGGTTGTAGTAGCTGTCAGACGTCGTGGACTTGTACAGGTAGTGGGAGGAATCAGTGGTATGCAGTGCCTGCACAGCGTCGCCCCACAGGTTTCCCGCTGTCACCCCGAAGGACACGTGCTCATTGAAGTGATATGTCACGCCGCCGCCCAGGTCCCAGGCCGTGTAACTCTGCGCACGTGCTTCCATGTTCGACCAGAGTGAGGTTGAGTTGCCCGTGTAGTCCCAGTAGTTTTGCGAACCATAACTGCCATCGCGGTGAAACATCGCCCGGCTGAGTGTGGCGCCAAGATCAAGTCCCCCGGGAACCCCGTAGCGGACGTAGACAGATGCAAAATGTCCTGCCTGGCGCATATTGTCCTTGCCACTGTACTTGTCGATGATCGGCATCGCCTCAGAGGCCGCCACAGATTTGCCGTTGAAATCATACCCGGCGGCCGTCCTGTAGATATTCTGGGGGACACTGTAGTACTTCGCATCCTGGAGGATATACTGGTACGTTGCTGCGGCGTACAGGCTCGGTGCCGTTTCAGGTAGCGGGCGGAAGATGGCTCCCCCGGAAAAAACCGGCTCCAGTTCACGCCGGGTTTCCAGGTAGAGTCTCGGATAAGGCAAGTACATGGACGAGACGGGTGCGTAGCGCGAATCAAGATACGTGTACGCCGGTACAATCCAGTTGTTCTCCTCCGTAATGTTTTTCGCTCCGCGGAAGTCTGTGTAGAGCCAGGCATCATGTGTGGAATCCAATCCGAGGCGCGAAGGATTCACGATGATCTCCTGCAACGGGTCGTCCAGCAGGCCGGCGGTGGTCCCCTTGAAGCTTCCTATGCCGTAAGGCATCAGATGGTTAGGTGCAAAGAAGAACTCGGTATGCTCGAACCCCTTCTCTAGAACGCGCTGTCCCCAGTATTGCGCGGACACCCACGAGGAAAATCCCACCATCGTGAGCAGTAACAGTGTGAGGATACGCTTTGTGTTCATGATTTCTCCTTGTAACTTCGCTCGTCGAATGATGGTTGTCACCTAATCCTGATCTTGGTGAATTGCATCCGATCGTCTCGATACCTTCCTTCGCCTTCGCTGACCAATCTCCACCAGTATATCGTGACGTCATCGTATTCTCGTCCGGACTCCAACCACCAGAAGCTTTCATACGCAACGGATACAGTTCTGTAGGGCGGCACCCGGTCGGGGCAGGACTCAGGTTCACGGCAAGGAACCCAATCAATAATCGACACAAGAGCTGTGGGAACAATGAAGTAGTAAAGTGTTTCCTCTGTTGAATTCGTCAGCTGCAGGAGTTGTCCGTCGGCGCTCAGAGAGAGCGGTTCCAGTGATACTCCAAGATCGTTGCAGCCAAAGGTGCACAGAATGCACGCGGTGAACACTGTGGTGAGCACATTCCGGATGTGATGAGCAGGAGTCGGGATACCCGACAAACGAGTCCGTCGCATGATCTCCATCAGTATGCAGCCTTGTAGTTGATATCCACAGGCACCTCCGTGACTGCACCCGCCGTAACCACTCCGGGGACGAGGTGACCCGCGGAGTCTGTGCCGTTCGCATAGTACAGGGAACCCTCGACAATGAAGACACTGTACTTGCCCGGCGGGAGAGAAACCTGGTAGTACCCCGATGCATTGGATTGCACCCTGGCGACAAATTTCGTCATGATATGTTTGAAGAATCGTCCATCGCCCGCCCCCACAACGGAATCGAATCGCGTGGCCTCAAAGACGCAGACCTCACGCTCGACGGGGGTGATTGTTCCCGAGGAATTCCCACCGATGCTTGGCATGAAATCCCCCTCCCAGAACCTGACTCTTCCCCAAATCCCCTGAGTAATCGTGACATTGTTGTGCTGATCTTCCGGCCAGCCCGGTCCGGACAGATCCGAACAGGAGGCCAGAAATGCAACTGAGCACACGGATACTATCTGCAGGAGTCTCATGATCACCACGCCTCTATTTCAAATGAGCACTGTACACGGGACAACCGCCACACTCCAGGGAGTAATGAATGCACCATCTAGCCCTACAAGTACCCACCCCGCGCCGCCGGGAGGTTTTTGTACTCAGGTTTTGCCTGGATCACTTGAATGATGACATCCCGAAGTTCAAGGAGCGTTTTCCAGCGCGTATTATTCGGATCCTGCGGATAGTCCCAGACCACCGTTTTCTCCATACTCCCGTACTGAAGCCGCAGCTGGTCAGGACTCGGGTCGGGAGAGATGAAAACGCCCGGCTCCCTGCGAAGGGTATCCGGGAGCGAGAAGAAGTCGGTGCCCAACGCCTTCTGAAGGAT
>DAINBR010000003.1:0-9858 GCA_036732865.1 Bacteroidota bacterium
AGTATCTCTGCAAGTATTGTGGCCACGAACACGAAGAATTCCAATCGATCACCGCAGAACACCTCGTCGTGTGCCCGCACTGCGGGACGCCCAACCTTGCACGGATGATGGGCACCGGCGGTGGGCTGATTTTCAAAGGAAGTGGATTCTATCTGACGGACTACAAGAAGAGCCCGGGGTCTGGAGAGAATAAAGAATCGGGGGAGAAGAATGAACCGGGGGAAAAGCAAGGACCGGGGGGAAAGCGAGAACCGCAGGAAAAGCAAGAACCGGGGGGAAAGCGAGAACCGCAGGAAAAGCAAGAACCCCGGGAAAAAAAAGGGCCGGGCGCGAAGAAAAAACCGGACGTGAAGAAAGAATCCGCAGGACCAACCGGGAAAAACGAGAGCCCGTAAACCCCTTCACTCGTACCTGTCAAGTTTGAAATTCTCTCCAAGATAGAGCTTCCTTGCCTCCGGATCGTTTGCCAGAAACTCTGACGTCCCCTCTTTGAGAATCCTCCCCTCGAAGAGCAGATAGGCACGGTCGGTTATCGAAAGCGTTTCATGCACATTGTGGTCGGTCACCAACACGCCGATGTTGCGCTCCTTCAGGTTGGCGACAATCTTCATGATATCCTCCACAGCAATCGGGTCAATCCCCGCGAATGGCTCGTCCAGCAAGATAAAGCCGGGCCTCCCGGCCAGTGCGCGGGCAATCTCCGTCCTGCGACGTTCGCCACCCGACAGCATATACCCTTTGCTACGGGCGAGATGGGTGATGTTGAAGTCCGACATCAGCTGTTCGCACTGCTGCTTGCGTTCCGCGGTAGAGAGATTCATGACCTGCAAAATCGACAGGATGTTTTCCTCGACGGTCATCTTCCGGAACACAGAAGCCTCCTGGGGGAGGTACCCGATGCCCATGCGCGCCCGCCTGTACATGGCCATGTGCGTGATGTCAATCCCGTCCAGGACCACCTTCCCACCATTCGGCCGGATCATCCCGACGATCATATAGAACGTGGTCGTCTTCCCGGCACCGTTGGGGCCGAGGAGACCGACCACCTCGCCCTGCCGGACTGAGACGCTGACATCACGCACCACCGTCCGGGCCTTGTATTTCTTGATGAGGTCGTCTGCCCTGAGCAATCGCCCGGCAGCCGGAGTCGGCGGAGAGTTCATGGGAGCGTGTCTTTCTGCGATGGCACCGCAAGCGCCGGCCGGTCGTCGCGCCAGAAAAATCCCGGGAGCCGGTATTCACCCTCACGCTTGTCGACCATCGGTTCGGGAACGTACCGCCCTTCCACCCCGCCGACAACACGGATGGTGCTCGCGCGACCCTCTGCAAACAGCATGACGATCCGATCGCCGCTGGCGGTATTCAGCCCGTTGGCAAGTGTATCTTCGTACAAATAGTAGATGCTCAGGGCGCGGGTTTCGACATCGATTTGCCGGAGCGCTCTCTCATGAAACTGCATATCCAGCGTCTCTCCGGCCAGCTGGTCATACCGTTGGGGACGCAAGGAATCACTACGGGAGACTGCGAATGCGGACCCCATTACCAGGATACGATCGAGGGCCCGTTTTCTGAGATACACGTTGATCGAATCGCCCGACACTTGGGTTTCCTGGTACCAGAGAACCGGCCCCCGGCGAAGTTCCAGGCTGTCGCCTTCCGTGACCAGAAGGATGGATCCCGCGCGGCCGGCAAGATCCTTCCGTACGAAGGTAACGCTGTCGGTCGCGCGCATCCGGCGCACCGAATCCTGAAACGATTCCATGACGCGGCTGCGGACGATAAGAGTATCGATTACGCCTCCCGCAGTCGTGTCTAGTTTCACCAGGACCGGCGCCACCGTCACACGACTGTAGCGTGCAATCCCATCATGGACAAGGTCACCCCCCGTCACCGTTACGGCATCCTGCTCGTTGATCACCCGCACCCTGCCTGTTGCATGCATACGCTTCGGGTTTCGCTCGTATGTCAGCGTGTCCGCGAACAGGAGCGCTGAGGAATCGCGCGCCACGACGCGAGAGCGGAAGTAGGCAACACGCGGATCGACATCGTAGGTTCCGACGTCGGCCTCCAGATGGGAGACCCCATCGTCGAGGACCACCCTCTCATACGCTTCTGCATGCCGCGTATCGCGGTAATACACGCCGCGGGGCGCGGTGATGGTCATGCTGTCGTCCCGAACGAGCACGTTGCCGGTCAGCACGATCTTGCCGGATGCGAGGAACTGGACCGCACGATCGCACTGAATGATGACATTCTCTTGCAGGATCCGCACATGGCCGGACAACTCCCGGGCATCCTCACCGTCGATCACAAGGCGCAGCAGGCTGTCGGCATGCTCCAGGACGATGAGCCTCGATGGCTGCGCACCCGCATACGGCATGCCGAACCAGACGAGCGCAGCCACGGCGTAAAGCCAGCGACTATTCATTCGTCAACGCCTGTCCGGTCACTCTGTAGATGCGGTAGTTCTTGAGCGATTGGTCGCTCTCCATGCCGTGCCCCATAATGTGCTCTTTCGGAGAGACGATATCGACGAAGGCATCGGTGTGAGTCTTGCGCGTGGCATTGTTCCAGAAGAGCCGTTCTGTTTTCAGCGTCGTGCCGCTGTCGGAACGAACGGTGACATGCTCATAAGCTTCCAGATCATGTGTGAGGTCGTCCACTTTCCCCCTGTGTGCCGTCAGCTGCGACGTGTGATTTCCCTGTTCGTCGTAGAAATCCACCCTGACACTGTCGTCCAGCATGGTCACGTGCTCGGCTGAGTACATGGCGATGTGCCCCGACCAGAGGATCGCCTTCACCTGTGCGGAATCGCTGAACACGACGGTGCTATTCCAGCTTTCCTGAGACGGAAGGGATTGTTCTGTCAGCGGTGTCACCGAAGGTTTGACTTTTTCCTCGCACCCCACCAGCGACAACAGGAGGAAGGATATGATGCTGGCCTGAATTCTCACGCCCCTTTGACCTCTCCCAGACCGGCACCAACCAGTTCGTGCAGATGGACAACACCGGCCGGCCGGCGGTGTTCATCGATCTTGCGGGCCCTGATGCCCGACGTCACGGCACCAGCGCTGATGATGCACCCCTGCAGGTGTGCAGTAGGCCCACGGCATGCACGAACCTGTTGTCTGTCCGCCCCGCGCGCAGTGTTTTCTCGCCCTCGGTCGTGCTCATTCTTCGTTTGCCGCTCTTCGGTCTCGCTGCGCGGCCAGGATCAAATCGATCACCTCACGTACGGCCCCGTCACCCCCCTCTACCGTCGTGATGTAATCCACCACTTTCCGCACTTCCTTACGTGCATTCAAGGGTGCCGCCGAAAACCCGACGGTCTTCAGCAGCGGCACATCGAATAGCTCATCGCCGACAAAAGCAAACTCTTTGTCGGCAAACCCGTATTTTGCTTGCAGCAAGCGCAATGCGGAGACTTTGTCTTCCGTCCCCTGGATGACATCTTCGATCTTCAACACCTTCGCCCGTACATCGACGATAGGGGTGGTCCGCCCGCTGATCAAACCCACCTTCAATCCGTGACGATGTGCCCGCACAACGCCATACCCGTCATGGGCGTGGAAGCGCTTGAGCTCGACACCATCGGCGGAATAGTACAGGCCGCCGTCCGTCAGGACTCCGTCAACATCAAGGAGCACCATGCGGATACGACGCATCTTCGCGCGGAGGATGCGCAGATTCTTTGCTACCATTGGGATACCAGACGATTGATCGCGGTGACCTGGGCGAGGAGAGCGTCCAGCAGATCAAGCCTGAGCTGGCTTGCAGCATCGCTGAGCGCATGAGGCGGATCGGGGTGCACTTCGACGAAGAGACCGTCACATCCGGCGGCAACACCCGCCCGGGCAATGGGATAGATGAATTCCGGCTGACCGCCAGACCGCTTCGCCGCCGCATCGGCACCAGGCAATTGCACGGAGTGCGTGGCATCAAGGACAACCGGATACCCCAGCGACCGCATGATCGGCAGCGATCGCATGTCTACGACGAGATTGTGATATCCAAATGTTGTGCCGCGTTCAGTCAGTACAATACGTGTGTTGCCCGTGGCACGCACCTTGTCGGCCGCAAACCCCATCTCCTCCGGCGCAAGGAATTGTCCCTTCTTGATGTTCACCGCCTTCCCTGTCCGTCCCGCCGCTTCAAGAAGGTCAGACTGGCGGCAAAGAAAGGCTGGGATTTGCAGCACATCGGCAACTTCGGCAGCCGGCACAACCTCCGCCTCGGTATGAATGTCGGTGAGCACCGGCAGGGCGAGCTCACGCCTCACTTCGGCCAGGATCTTCAATGCCTCATCAATGCCCATGCCGGTAAACGATCCCCCGCTCGACCGGTTGGCCTTCCTGTACGATGCTTTGAATACGACGGGTATGGCGTGTCGCGCGGCCACCGTGCGGACTGTCTCAGCGACGCGGAGGGTCATATCACGCCCTTCGACAACGCAGGGGCCCGCGATCAGTACCAGCGGAGATCCTGAGCCAATGCGAACACCCGGTGCAAGATCCATGAGCTTGCGGAAGTCCTTTTTAGTGTAACATCAGATTATTGTACAAAAAAGAACGGCAACAGTCAAAGACGGTGTTTTTCTCGTCATTTTTCAGTATTCTGCTTCCATTCTTCAATGATGTTCGCCCACGCAAAAATCAATCTCGGTCTCTTTGTCGTCGCGCGCAGGTACGACGGGTACCATGAGATCGAGACAGTGTTCTGCCGCATCGGGACGGCCGACCGGATTGCGTTCTCGGAATCCTCCGACATCCGGGTGACCGCGTCGTCGGAGGATATCCCGACCGACGAGAATAACATCTGTCACAGGGCTGCGCGCATGCTGCGCGACCACCTCGGTGTAAGCGACGGTGTTCATATCTCCATCGAGAAGAATATCCCCGTAGGGGCAGGCCTTGGCGGTGGCAGTGCGGACGCTGCGCTTGTCCTTAAAGAGCTGCCGCGATTCTGGCATAGTGACATTAGCTCCGCCTACCGGTCGCGACTTGCCCTGGCACTCGGGTCTGACGTACCCTACTTCCTTGCCGAGGGAGCCGCACTCGGCCGCGGCCGGGGTGAACAACTGGATTATTTCCCCCTGGATATACCATTTGCCATCCTGGTATGCTACCCGGCTATCCACATCCCCACCACATGGGCGTACAGCCGGATCACTCCCGGGTCAACAGGGAAACCGGAAGACCTTCGCCTGGTGGTTACCGAGGGGATGCGCAATCCCGAAATCCTCCGGCAGCAACTTCGCAATGACTTCGAAGCGATCGTGTTCGAGACATACCCGGCGGTGCGACGCTTGAAGGAACTCATGCTGGAACGCGGATCGGTTTTCGCGCTCATGTCAGGAAGCGGTTCCACCGTGTTTGGACTCTTCGCCGATGAACTCGCGGCTGAGGCGTTGTCACGGGAATTGGCCGGCCACGGCTATAGGGCATTCGTCACAACACCGCACTTCACGGCCTGAGGTGATATAGCAATGACAGGTGCATGCCGACGATGGATGGTCCTGGTTCTGCTCGCTTCAGTCGCGGCGTTACCGCTCCGCGCTCAGGAGCGCCCCCAGCCGTTCCCGCCCGTACAAACACATGAAGCGAAGAGCGACACTACACGGCCACTGCCAGCGGACTCCGGTCAGTTCGTCCAGACTGACACCACCGACCGTCATGTGCCGGACAGCCTGACACACTATTTCCTCCCCACCAACCCCGGATCGCTGAACCACCGCATGGACTCCCTTGACGTCGTAGGAGCAGCCGCGATGGAGTGGATGTCGGCAAGAACATTGAATCAGATCGTGTCTTCTCGGGCTGGTGTGTTCGGTGGGGACGCCTCAAGTGTGGGTCAATATTTCCCTCTGACGTTTCGCGGGGCGGGATGGCGATCGTATGCGGTGCTGGTCGATGGCCGCTCTATAGCGGATCCGGCATCCGGTATCTACAACCTCTCGCTTTTTCCGCAGGATATGGCCGAAAGAGTTGAGATCGTGACCGGCCCGCGGAGTTTTCTCTATGCCGCGGGCGGTGCCGGCGGCACGGTGAACATCGTGACAGAAACCACATCACACCGCGTCCCGTCCACGAAAATTCGCTATGAGGAGGCGGCGTACAACCACGCCTACTCTGATGGCTCTTTCAGCCAGAACCTGACACGGCGCACCAACCTCTCATTCGGGTACCAGTACATCGGCACTGATGGACGCTACCTCAACAGCCCGCACGAACAGTGGAATTTCCGCGGTGCACTGCGGTACCATGTTCTGCCCCGGGTAAGCATGATCCTAAGCGAACATTATGCACAGACACAGACGGGACTGAACGGCGGCATCGACTACACAAAAACGGGATTCACAAACTCCTTCGAGCGGGAATTCGCCACGGTCTACAGCGCCGCGACCTACGAGAAACTCACGAGACACGACCTGGACCTGCGACTGATCGGAATGCTGCTGCCAGACAGCACCGACCTCACAACCGTCGCATTGTATTATTCGAACAACCTCCGCGAATTTCGCGGGGGGGAGATCTCCGGTTCACCTTCCCTCCTCCAGGACCATCGCAGCTCCTGGTTCGGCGTGCGGGCGCAGCAATCTGCCTCACTGGGTATTCACCGCCTCTCGGCGGGACTCACTGCTGAAGTCCGTCAGGTGGAAGAGAGTCCGACCCTCGGCACATTAAAGAATCCCCTCTGGTCGGCATGGGTGATGGATGAAGCCAACATTACCTCCAGTCTCCGCGTCTCGGCATTCGCCCGATCCGAGATCTTCCGTAGGGAACATCTCGCTGGATATGGAGGAGACCTATCTGTGGATCTCGGGGGCGGCCTGACCTTCCGGGGTGGGGGTTCCGTCGCCAAACGTGCGCCTACGTATCCGGAACTTCTCTGGTCGGACGGTACGCTCATGAGAGACAATGTGATAACGACTGAGAAGCACCAGCTTCTGGAAGGTGGCGTGGAATGGATGCGGCCGGACCGCGGCACACTCCGCCTCATGGTCGCACACCGCACTATCACAAACCCGATTCTGACCGAACCCTATGACATCGGCAGCGCTCCTTTTCACGGCGTGCTCTTGCGGAATGGCCATGGCCAGGTCACGACACTCACGGCTGAGTTGACCCTGCAACTCCGGTTCTTCCGCTACGTGATGATCGAAGGTAGTGGAACCTACTTGTTTAGGCAGGGCGCCGGCGTGTCCGCGATGGACTATCCGCGATTTTGGGGGAATGGCGGAATCTACCTGGCCGGCCCGTTTCTCAGTGAGCATCTTGATCTCAAGGCGGGGGTGCACAGCCGAATCACCACGCGGCATACCGGGTACCTCTTCTCACCGCCGTCACTCTTCACTCTGCCCAACACTCTCGCGCCCCTGGGGATGGGGTCGGCACTCGATCTCGTCGCGATCGCTCACATCGGTTCGGCGTACGTCCATATCCTCTGGGAGAATGTTACGAACACGGAGTATTTCACGAGCCCGTTCACGCCTGCATTGGATCGGGCCCTGCGGTTTGGAATTTCGTGGGAGTTCTTAAACTAGAAGGGAGGGACACTCATGGATCCACAACTCACGCTCATGCTGCACATTCTTGACGAGGCCTACAACCACAGAGCCTGGCACGGGCCCAATCTCTGGGGCTCGTTACGCGGGTTGTCGGCCGACCGGGCCTCCTGGCGTCCGTCGGAGACGCGGCACAACATCTGGGAGATCGCCGTCCATTGCGCGTACTGGAAGTACGCCGTGCGGCGGAGGATTCTCGGTCTGAAACGCGGATCGTTTCCGCTCGATGGCAGCAACTGGTTCCCACGGCTTGACAACCTGACCACCGACCGCTGGAAGAGCGACCTTCGTTTGCTCGCTCAGGAACATCACCTTCTGCGCGACGCAATCGCGAAACTCCCCGCGACACGCTTGAAACAAGGCACGTTCGGCGGCACGACGCGCATCGACCATTTGATCTGTGGCGTAGCCGCGCATGATGTCTATCACACGGGACAAATACAGCTCTTGAAGAAGCTCCAGCAGGGACAGCCCTGAACGGCTGTCATTCTCCTGCAATCCGCCTTTCGAGGAGCGCGAGCGTCCGGTCCGCGGCCGCATCCCACGTGAACCCCTGCGCCCACCTGAGTGCGTTCTGCGTGAGCCGCGCCCGGAGTGGCCCGTCTTTGAGGAGGGTAATAATGGCGCCCGAAAGCCGCTGAATATCCCCGTACGGATAAAGAATCCCGGTTTCGTTATCCAACACGGCATCCCTCAATCCGGGCACGTCACTTGCGATGACGGGCGTTCCGCACGCGTTGGCTTCAGTTACCGTGAGACCCCATCCTTCTTTTGCCGAGGTGGCAACCTTGAACCACATTTCCTGCAACAATTCCACCTTCCGCCGTTCCGGAATGAACCCGGTGAATTCCACCACTTGTGTCACCCCGACCTCCCGGGCGATCTGCTCCAGCCGCGGGCGGTCGTCACCATCGCCGGCAATAACCACTCTGATCGACGGAAATTCCTTTACGACAGCAGGCATCGCATGAAGAAAGTGATCAATGCTCTTGTACTTCTTCAACCTGCCGAAGTACCCAATCAGTGGAACCGGACTCTTCGCGATGCCGGTCGGACGGTGGACGGTGTGATCGACCGCATAGTTGACCAGAGCGACCCGGTCCGGGGGGAAATGCCGTTCTGTAAGCTCGCGGTGGGTGCTTGGTGACCCCACAATAAACGGGATGCCTTTCCTGCGGTAGTACCAGACTGCAGCCAGTTCAGTAAGATAGACGTACGCACCGATAACGGGATTGATTTCGCGGAAGACGCTTGTGCCGAACAGGTGGTGTGTCACTGCGTACAGCGGTTCCCGAACGAAGAGGGGAGTGAAGAAAGGGATCTTGTTCATATCGTCGACGACGATATCGAACTTCTCCTTACGGAAACGGGAAAAGTATCCGAAGGGAACGCGGAAATTGAACAGCAGTCGTCCCCCCTCGCGACAGACGTTGATGCCGCCCACGTTCTCGACAGAGGCTGCACCCGGGAACCGGGAGCAATACAGCGTCACCTGATGGCCCCTTGAGGCGATCCGTGAGAACACCTCATGGAGGTGAACCTCCGCCCCGCCGGCCAGCGGGTTTTTCAGATCCTGCCAGTTGATGACAAGAATGCGCACAGAAATCCCTCTGCCGTGTGGCTCAATGGCACCCGCTAGGGTGTCTTGGAGGCCGGCGACGGTGACGTGCCGACGGCAGGCTGCCCTTGCTGTGCTGCGACCTGCTGCGTAAGCTGCTCAATCCGTGCTTTCAGGCCGGGATCCTCCGGGTAGTCTCTTTGCAGCACCGTGAGCAGATCAAGCGACTTCTTGTATTCCTGACGGATGTCGTAGATATCGAGCAATACGCGGTACGGATTGTAGTAGCTCTGCATGTTGGCCTGACCGTTGTCAATCAGCTGCCGAGCAGTGGCCTCGAGCTCATTTGCGTACTCGTTGAATTTGTCCATACGCCCTAAACGATGATAGACGTTGGCAATATCCGACATCAGCTCCCATGCCATCGGGATCTTCGAGCGCGGGATGAGCTGTTCCATCCGGTCGAGGATATCTATGCCCTTTGCCGGATTGGGTTCGACGTTCATGTAGTACATTGCCAGCCGTATGAATGCCGATCGGTAGTTCAGCATCAAGCGAGTGGTGTTTTCATCGTAAAGGACTTGGGGATCATTGATACCGCGGAACCGGTACCCGGACTGCGGTCCGGTGGACGGCGCACTCGGCTCGTTCATGAGATTCGCCTCGAGCACATCACGATTCACCCCAAGATCTTCCCGGTTGACCTTGCGCGGCTCGAGCCGCCATACGAGTCCCT
>DAINBR010000003.1:9868-28416 GCA_036732865.1 Bacteroidota bacterium
CAGAGGTACTCATCCAGACCGATCTTGCTGTCGGGGGAGCAGGTGACCGCAAAACAGATGGGGCGTTTCCATTGGTTTGAGAAGAGGATGTCACGCACCATGATGTCCTGAATCCGAATCGCGCGTGCGCCGCCCACTTCGAGCGTATGCCGCATGACGAAGCTCATTTTGCCGGTGCGCATGACGCTCGTGTCGGGAGGGCCGTATTTCGTCATCGCTTCCGGCGGCACGGGAACGTCCAGCTGGCGTGTCTCCCAGAGCACCGGCTGCAGATTATCGATGGCTTTGTCCGAATAACTGATAGGTACGGGCTTGGCCTCTTTGTAATACGGCGCCGCCTTCATCTGCTTGATGTACCAGTTGGTGTTCACCAGACTCAAGTTCACGACACGGACGTCACGCCGCACTCCCTCCACATCCTGCAGATACCAGAGCGGGAAGGTGTCATTGTCGCCGTTGGTGAAGAGAATCGCATCCTCGTCGCAGCTCTGCAGCATGTTGTAGGAGTAGTCCCATGCCACATAATTGCCGGAGCGGTCGTGCTCGTGATAGTGTACCTGCACCAGCCTGCCGGGCACAGCAAGGGCAAACACGCCAAGGAGCCCGACCGTCAGCCCGGTTTCGAGTCCGGCCTGTTTCTTGAATCGCTTCGCAAGATCCATCAACGCCACAACGCCGATGGAGATCCAGACTGCGAAGACGAAGTATGCGCCGACATAGAAGTAGTCACGCTCGCGTGGCTGCGGTTCCTGCTGGTTCTGATACAGCGCAAGGATGGGTCCCAGAACAAGGAAGGTCACCACCAGCACGAGCGCCATCTTGTTGTCTTTGCGGAAATGGTAGAACAGGCCGATCAACCCTATGATGAATGGAATCCCGAGGGTTTGCTTCGCGCTCACCCCGGAATCCTGTTCCGATCCGGCGGCACCGATGAAATTCCACCCCACATAGCGGAAAAACATGTGACCAAGCTGATAGCGCAGCAAGTAGTCCATCTCGCTGCTGTAGTTCTTGTAGATCCCCATCTGATGGGGTTCCTGAGTCCATCGCCGCGGCATAAACAATGGAGAATTTCCGTACTGCTCACGCCCCAGATATGAGGTCAACTGTGCGAGATTCCGCGGGTCGTTCTCGTTCATCGGGGGGTTGGCATTGGACCGGATCAGTACCGATACGTACGTGGTATAGCCAAGAACCATCAGAAGGATCGAAAGCAGTGCGATGTGCAAAATCTTTTGCTTCTTCTTGTAGGAAGTGTACACACCGTAGCACACCGCCGCCATCATCAGCCATGGGAGCCAGGCGACGAGGGTACTTTTCTTGCCGGCGAAGTCGCCATCCATCATGCCGGGGAGCCACTTCACGATGCCCGGGTAGACGACGAAGAAGACCAGCACAGAGACAATCCCGAAGCGGATGAAAGTCGACGAATTGACCTCATACTTGCGGAAATAAATGATCATCAGGACAGGGAAGATCGCCAACAGTGCCAGGAGGTGGACCCCGAGGGAGAGGCCGATCAGATACGCGATCAGAAGAACATACTTCTCGTTTCCATCTTCATCGGCGCGGTCGATCCATCGCATCGCCAGCCAGAGGACCGATGTGAAAAAGAACATGCTGGCGCCGTACACTTCGGCTTCAATGGAGTTATCCCAGTAGGTCGGGATGAACGCGAGTGTCAGGGCGCCGATCGCAGCCGCGCCGTGCACGGTCAGACGATCGACAAAGGACTCCGGGATGCCTCGCCAGTTGGTGATGACTCGTACGACGATAAGATATGTGAATACGATGGCGATTGCGCTCAACAGGGCGGAGAACGCATGGGCGCGCACCGCCTGGTCGGCCGAGATCGGCAGCATCATCGCAACACGGGTCGTCAGGAGAAACAACGGGGACCCCGGAGGGTGCGGCACCTGGAGCATCTTCGCGGCAGCTATGAACTCGCCCACGTCCCAGAAGACCACTGTGGGCGGAAGAGTGGCAATATAAACACCGAAAGAGATAACAAAGACCAGTGCGGCAATGATGCGGTTCAGCTTGAAGTCAGCCATGGAAGATCGTGCCTTTGCTGTGCATTTCGGGGGAAATGTAAATCATGTGAATTATAAAGATACCCAAAATCTGCGGCAGTATCAAGAAATCATCAGATGTGAGCAGATTTCGTCGCAGAGGAGATAACCCTGCCGTGTCAGGCGGACGGTGCCGGCATCCCGAACCGCAAGCCCGCGCTCGAGAAGTTGATCGATGTAGGCCAATTGGCCGGGTGAAAAGTGGTACCCCAGATCCACCAACACATTCGCCAAGGAAAGACCGTCGCTGCGCAAACCGAGGAAAATCCGTTCGTTCACCAATTCCCGTGTGCTCAGTTCTTCAGACATCACCACCGGAGACTCCTCCCGCCAGAGAAGGTCGCAATATCCCCCCACCTGCCTGACGTTGGCCCAGCGCTGTGCCCTCCCGGAGCGGGAGTCCACCCAGAATGAATGTGCAGACGGCCCAAACCCGAGATAGTTGCGATGGTGCCAGTAGCCTGCATTATGCCGACTCCGGCACCCGTTGCGGGCGTAATTCGATACCTCATAGTGATCGTACCCGGCCCCCTCAAAGAGCTCCATCGTCACCATGTACTGGGCCGCTTCTTCATCCTCTGCCACCGGCACCACGACCCCCGAGTGCACCTGCTCCCACAACGGCGTCTGCTCTTCGACAATCAGGCTGTACGCGGATACATGCTCGGGGGCACAGTCGAGTGCTGCCTTCACCGTCTCCACCCAATGGCCCCGCAGCTGACCGGGTATCGCGAAGATGAGATCCATGCTGAGGTTCTCGAAGCCCGCGGCGCGGGCGTCATCCAGGCAGACATGCGCTTCCGCAGCTGAGTGTATCCTGCCCAGAAAGGAGAGGACGCGATCGTCAAACGACTGTACCCCCACGCTCAGCCGGTTGATCCCCAACTGCCGCAGTGAACGCAGCGATTCACGCGTGGTGGTACCCGGATTCACTTCGATGGTCAGTTCGGCATCCGCAGCGACTGTGAAGTGACTGCTGATCCCCGCGAGAATCCCCCCGATTTCCTCCTGGGTCAGCAACGACGGAGTGCCGCCGCCGAGATACACGGTGTCTACAGCAGCCGCAGAGACCCGGCGGGAAGCACCGGCAATGTCTCTCTGCAGTGCCTCGAGGAAGCGATCTTTGAGCCCGGTCCCTTCGACCGAGTAGAAGTCACAGTAGTGGCACTTCCGCTCGCAAAACGGCACATGCACATAGATGCCACAACGATCCGTCGAGGCCGGAAGCCGCCCGGGATTCACGGGGCCGATCCCCTTTCGCCGCCGTCATCAGTTGATGATCGTGCCGATTCGTGACAACCGAATGGAGGCGAGCTTTGTGAAGATGTTCGCGATGGATACGTCGGGATCCCATGACCAGTAAACGATCATAGGGGTCCCCACGATGTTCTCTTCGGGAATGAACCCCCAGAACCGTCCGTCCAGACTGTTATCCCGATTATCACCCATGCCGAACATGTAATTGTGTTCAACAGTGTAGTGGTCGACGGGGAGGCCGTCGACGAACACCCTGCCCGGCGCTTCCAGGGTGGCATGATGCCCCTCCCGTCCGATGAACACCCTCCATTGTTGGAAGGTCGATGAGTTCAGGGGGATCACATCGCCTTTCCGCGGAACTGCCATCGGGCCCCAGTTGTCTTCGTTGAATGGAGCACCGTGAGGGAAGATACGGTCATCTGCAAGACCTGCCGGCTTCACATGAAAGGTATTGAACTTCATGTGCCGCGGAATCGGGGCGGCCTTGCCGTTAATGTAGAGAACACGGTTGATGACCTGCACTGTGTCACCGGCGAGTGCGACGGCACGCTTCAGATAGAACATGAACTCCGGTGAACGGATCTCATCCCTTTGGCCGGGGAATTCAAACACGACAACATCACCGCGTTCGACGCTCCGGACGGCAGGAACGCGGAACCAGGGAAGGCGCACGTTGGTAAACGGTATCGTCCGCGGCGTGGTTCCGCCATAGAGAAACTTGTTCACAAACAGAAAATCCCCGGCCATGATCTCGTTTTCCATCGAACCGGTCGGCACTTCAAACGAGGCGAGCACGAAGCTGTTGAGAAAAAAGAATGCGACAAGAACGAAAACCACATCCTTGAAAAAATCCTTCACCGGATGCTTTTCGTGGGGGGGGGGAGTTGTCATAGGGTTCTATTCATCCTCCATCGATAAGACAGCAAGAAAGGCCTCCTGTGGTATCTCGACGCGGCCTACCTGTTTCATACGTCTCTTCCCCTCTTTCTGTTTCTCCAGAAGTTTGCGTTTCCGGGTAATGTCGCCGCCATAACACTTTGCAAGAACGTTCTTGCGCATGGCCGAGATTGTTTCCCTGGCCACCACTTTGGACCCGATCGCGGCCTGGATGGCCACCTCGAACATCTGCCGGGGGATCAGTTTCCGGAGCTTCACACACAGTTTTTTCCCCCACTCGTGTGCCTTCTCACGATGCACAATCGTCGAAAACGCGTCAACCGACTCGCCGTTCAAGAGTATGTCCAGCTTCACCAGGTCGGATTCCCGGAATTCCAGGTATTCATAGTCAAAGGATGCATACCCCCGGCTGGTGGATTTCAGCTTGTCGTAGAAGTCAAAGATGATTTCTGACAGCGGCATCTCATATTGAAGATCCACGCGCGTGGGATCGAGGTAGGTCGTATTCTTGTACACCCCCCGGCGCTCCATACACAGCTTCATGATATTGCCGACATACTCCGTGGGGAGAATGATCTGGGCCCGGATGAACGGCTCCTCGACCTTTTCGATTTCCCCCAGCTGCGGCATGTACGAAGGGTTATCCACGAGCACAACAGCGCCTTTTGTTGTCGTAACCCGGTACTCCACGTTGGGAACCGTGTTGATGATGTTCTGGTCGTACTCCCGTTCAAGCCGTTCCTGCACGATTTCCATGTGCAGCAAACCCAGGAATCCGCAACGGAACCCAAAGCCGAGCGCCGTCGACGTCTCCGGCTCGTACACGAGCGAGGAATCATTCAACTGTAGTTTCTCTATTGCCGCCCGCAAATTCTCGAAATCTTCAGCGTTTGTCGGGTACATGCCGCTGAACACCATCGATTTGACCTCTTTGTAGCCGGGAACCGGTTCGGCGGCTGGACGCGCGGAATGCGTGATGGTGTCGCCCACCTTCGTATCGTGCACATCCTTGATGCCGGCGATCAAGTAGCCCACGTTTCCCGCCGTGAGCATGCCGATACGGTTCCGCTTCATCTCCAGAACCCCGACTTCTTCAGCTTCGAACACCCTCTCGTTATGGAAGAAAACGACCTTCTCCCCTTCCTTCAGGGTGCCATCAACGACCCGTAGATAGACAATAGAACCCCGGTAAGTATCGAAAACCGAATCGAAGATGAGCGCACGCAGCGGTGCCGCGGGATCCCCTTTGGGCGCAGGAATCCGTTTGACCACCGCCTCCAGGATTTCGTCGATGCCAATATCGGCCTTGGCGCTCGCCAGGATGATGTCTTCACCCCGGCAACAGATCAGGTCCTTGAGCAGCTGCCGGACGGTATCGACCATCGCGCCCGGCAGGTCGATCTTGTTGATCACAGGGATGATCTCAAGCCCGGCGTCGATGGCCAGGTAGAGATTGCTGATTGTCTGGGCTTCCACGCCCTGGGAAGCATCCACCACCAGGATGGCGCCTTCGCAGGCGACGAGTGACCGCGAGACTTCATAAGAGAAATCCACGTGGCCCGGAGTGTCGATCAGATTCAACGTGTAGATTGTCGCATCCTGCGCCCGGTAATGCATCTGCACGGCATGGAGCTTGATGGTGATACCGCGCTCCTGCTCCAGCTCCATATCATCGAGCACTTGATTGAACTTCATCTCCCTGGCGGTAATTGTGCCGGTCCGCTCCAGCAACCGGTCCGCAATGGTCGATTTGCCGTGATCGATGTGAGCAATAATGCAGAAATTACGGAAGTGTTCCATGGCCCGCTGACTGAAAGAAAAAATCCGCCCCGCGGAATCGGGACGGAATTACCGGGGACGATCAAGATTCCTTAAAATATACCATATTGGTCAATGACTTGCAATGCCTTGCTCTTCGCGGCCGGGGTTCGTATCTTTGTCTGATGGACATGAAATCACGCCCGCAGCACGTCTTGGAAGCGTTTCTCGAACGCCATGCATCCAGCAACGGTTCAGCGCGCCCCCTCGCAGTCTTCGACTGTGACGGTACGATCATCAAAGGGGATATCGGCGAATCGATGTTCTACAGACAGATTGAGCATTTTGCCTTCCGCGTCTCACCGGCGGAAGTGTGGCCTGACCACCCCCAACGCGCCGAACTTGACAGGACTTTTAGCATACTGGCCGCCACCCCGGCGAGTGCACGCCGCTCGCACACGGCGTTCGACCTCTTCTCCCGACTGCTGGTTACCAGGTATTTCGATCAGCTTGCCGGCGGCAATATCGCCAAGGCCTGTACGGAGATCGTACAACTGTTCGCCGGATTCACTCTTGACGAGGTGCATGCGTTCGCAGAAGCGACACTCGCCGAAGAACTGGATATGCCGTTGAGCCAGATCTCGCTCGGTGGACGATCGCTGCCCCGGGGCGCCCGATTCCTCCGCGAGAGCGTCGACCTTCTTCACACACTGCAAGATCACGGCTTCGATATCTTCTCCGTCTCGGGCAGCAGCAAATGGAGCGTCGAACCGGTCCTCGCGTACCTTGGCGTTCCTGCTGACCGGGTTATCGGGATCGACTTGCATCTGGAGGAAGGTATCCTCTCAACGGAGCCGCAAAAGCCGGTCCCCATCCACGGGGGCAAGGTGGAAGCTCTCCGCCGCTTCGATCAACGGCCACCGGTGCTCGTCGCCAGTGACTCGCGACATGACATCCCGCTCCTCCTGGCATCAACGGATCTGCGGGTCTACGTAAATTCCCATGGGCGTAAAACGGAAGATTTCTTCGAGCTTGGAAAGATCCACCGGGATGATTCTTGGGTGGTGTTCGAGAATCCCACGGTGGTGCCTGACTGACAGGGCGCCCGATGAGCCCGCAACCGTAGGCGCGAAAGACACCAGCGGAGCTCTGTGACACCGTAGCTTGCCGGCTATCCCCAACGAACAGGACCTGGTCCATATGGCTGATGTTGCATTGACCGTGATTGGCGGTGGCGTCGTCGGACTGGCCATCGCCGCCGAACTCGCCCCCCGTTTTTCCCCTCTCTTCGTACTCGAACGCAACGCGAAATACGGTCAGGAAACCTCGTCCCGGAACAGCGAGGTCATCCACGCGGGGATTTACTACGCTCCCGGCTCTCTCAAGGCCCGGCTGTGCGTTGAAGGCCGCGAAATGCTCTACCGACTCTGTGAAGCCCATGACATTCCGCACCGCCGGATTACCAAAATCATTACCGCCACCAAGCCGGAAGAGGAATCCGAGCTCGAACGGCTGCACAAAGTCGGAACCGAGAATGGCGCCCCGCTGGAATTCCTCTCCGCTGCCCGGGTGCATGCCCTGGAACCCCATATTACCACAGTAGGCGGTCTCCTTTCGCCGACCACGGGCATCATCAGCGCTCACGGCCTCATGGACTTCTATCATCATACCGCCCGACACCATGGTGCTGAAGTGCAGCTGCACTGCAGGGTGGTTGGACTCGAACGCCTGTCTGCCGGGTACTCCGTTACCATCGAAGAAGAAGGGCAGCGTTCGTCGTTCACGTCAGAATGGGTGATCAACGCGGCCGGACTCGAATGCGATACCATCGCGGCACTCGCCGGCATCGACGTCGATGTCGCTGGTTACCGGCTGCATTACTGCAAAGGATCTTACTTCGCACTGCCCGGGTCGATGAATGGACTGGCATCCCGCCTCGTCTACCCCGTCCCGACAAAACACTCGCTCGGTGTGCATGTCGTGATTGACCTTGGTGGACGTCTCAAATTCGGCCCGGATGCTGAGTACCTTCCCAACCGGGAAATCAATTACGACGTGGATCCTTCAAAACGGCATGCCTTTGCAGAGTCTGTCCGCCGCATCCTTCCATCCGTGAAAGACGAGGATCTCACCCCGGACATGAGCGGGATCCGCCCCAAAACCCAGCCCCCGGGAGATCCGGCCCGTGATTTCATCATTGCTCATGAAACTGACCGTGGCCTCCCCTGTCTCATCAATCTCATTGGGATGGAATCACCGGCGCTTACGGCATCACCGGCGATCGCGAAGTACGTCGCAAACTTTTTGAAAAGCGCGTGAACTTCCGTGATCACACACATGGGTCACGTTCAGGCGATACCGTCACTGGATTCCCCATTCCGCATAATCCTTCGTTCCATAACTCTAGGGTGCGTCTCATGAGCATCTCCCGATTTCTCGCACATTGTCTTACCCTCGTTGCCGCGACAACCACCGCAACAGCGGTTCAAACCGGCAGCAATCCTCAGGTCCTTGCACCGGCGGTCGTGCCGCAGCCGTTGAAGGTGAGCGTTTTGCCCGGCTACTTCACGCTCAACCGTCAGACGGTGCTTGCCTATGCTGAAGCTGATAACGAACTGCTCCCCTGTGTCACCGCACTTGCCGGAGCTCTTCGTCACTCGACGGGATTCCCTCTGCCTGTCCGGGACGTACGTCTGATGCCTTCAACCAACGTCATCGTCATAGCGCGGACCGGCGATGACACGCTGGGGACGGAGGGTTACCGTCTCTCGGTAGAAAAAGACATCATCGCCATACAGGCGCCGACGGCCCACGGCGCTTTTTACGGTGCGAACACCCTCCTCCAGCTTTTCCCACCGGCCATTTTCTCCGAGCGGCCTGTGCGGAATAGAACATGGACGGCTCCGTGCGCGCTGATCGTCGACACCCCGCGTTATGTCTGGCGTGGCATGCATCTGGATGTTTCGCGGCACTTCTTTCCCAAGGATTCCGTGAAACGGTACATCGACTACCTCGCAATGCACAAGATGAACACGTTTCACTGGCACCTTACCGACGACCAGGGGTGGCGGATCCAGATCAAGCGGTATCCTGAACTCACGGACATCGGCGCCTGGCGCGTGGATCATGAAGAGCTTCACTGGAATGCGCGCCCTCCGCAACAGCCCGGCGAACGGGCCACCTACGGCGGCTTCTATACGCAAGAGGAGATCCGGGAGGTCGTGAAGTACGCGGCTGAGCGGTTCATCACGGTTGTACCTGAAATCGAGATGCCGGCACATGCCACCGCTATCATCACCGCATTTCCCCAATATTCCTGTACCGGCGGACCCTTCACTCTGCCTCCCGGCGGCATATGGCCGATAACGGACATCCTGTGTGCGGGGAACGACAGTACGTTTGAATTTGTGGAGAATGTCCTGAAAGAAGTCACAGACCTCTTTCCCGGACAGTACGTGCATATCGGAGGGGATGAAGCGTTCAAAACCGAATGGAAACGTTGCCCGAAATGCCAGGCACGAATACAGAATGAACAGCTCGCCGACGAAGATGAGCTGCAATCCTACTTCATCAAGCGCGTGGAAAAGATTCTCACACGGCTGAACCGTCGTATGATCGGATGGGACGAGATCATTGAAGGGGGCCTTGCGCCGGAAGCGAGCGTGATGTCGTGGCGCGGAATGAAGGGTGGTATCGCCGCGGCACGCTCCGGACATGATGTGGTCATGACGCCCACTTCCCATTGCTATTTTGACTATTATCAGGCGGATCAACGCTGGGAGCCGCTGGCCATCGGCGCCCTGCTCCCGATTACGAAGGTCTATGCGTACGAGCCGACGCCCGACAGTCTGACCCCGGCGGAAGCGCGGCATATCCTCGGCACACAGGCGAATCTTTGGGCCGAGTTCATACCGGACAGGGCTACCCTGGAATACATGACGTTCCCACGCATCGCGGCGATCGCCGAGGTTGCCTGGAGTGCGCGGGACCGTCGTTCCTGGCCCGATTTTCTCCTGCGATTGAAACGGCAGAGGGAGCGCTACCGCGCACTCTCCATCAACGTAGCGCCAAGTATGTTCTCAGTGGCTATCCGCGACTCGATTGACGCCGCAGCGCATCAGGGCATCGTCACATTGCAGACGGAATCCGGTTCGGAGGAAATCCGGTATACTCTCGACGGCAAGCGCCCCACCCCAAAATCGTCGAAGTACACTGCTCCCATAACGTTGTCCGCCAGTGCAACAGTAACCGCAGGGGCCTTCGAAGGGAAACGTCTCCTGGCGCCGGTGACGGCACTGCGCGTGTGGGTTCCCCGCCACACCATAGTCGGCCTCACCTGTGAGAGCCCGCTCGACAGCGCGTACGCCCAGCGCGGCACGGCAGCGCTCTTTAACAACCGGCGCGCCGATCCGACGCGCGACGATACCTTCGAATGGAGAGGCGTAAGCGGAAAGGAGATGCGCATCGTGGTCGATCTGGGGACTACCGTCACAGTTTCGCAAGTGACAATCGGATTTCTCCATCAGTCCGGCGCTTCGGTATTTCTCCCTTCGCGCGTGGACGTCGAAGTGTCCGACGACGGAATGACCTTCACACCCGCGGGACACGTATCAGGTGTCACGCTGCAGAAGGAACCAAGACCATATGTGAAAGATTATACAATCTCCGTAAGAAAGGCGAAACCCCGTTACCTCCGGGTGATTGCACAGAATCCGGGCCCGTTGCCGCAGTGGCATAAGGGCGCAGGATCCCCGACACTCCTGCTCGCAGACGAAATCATCATTGAGTAGCCGGGACACCGGATTTTGACTCGGATTCTGATTATCATTTGTCCACTGATCACCCAGCTGCTCAACACGTTCTCAAAGGAATCCCAATGAAGGAATCCGCGCTTGACCGGTTCATCCGGTACGCAAAGATCGATACGCAGTCGCAGGACGATGCTCCCAACTATCCCAGTACCGCCAAACAACTGGATCTGCTGAACCTGCTTGTCCGGGAGCTGCACGATCTGGGGATCCAGGACGCCTCAGTCGACGAGCACGGTTATGTGATGGCGACGTTGAAGGAAAACCTGCCAAAGGGGCATCCCGCGGCGGGCAAAGTCCCCACGATCGGCCTCATCGCCCATGTCGATACCTCGCCGTCGGCGAGCGGTGCAGGAGTCTCCCCCCAGGTGATCGCGTACACCGGCGGCGACATTGTTCTTCCCGCCGACACCCAGGTGATCATCCGTGCCGATGAAAATCCGGATCTCGCCGACAATATCGGGAAGCGTATTGTCACCGCCGACGGCACGACGTTGCTCGGTGCGGATGACAAGGCGGGCGTGGCAATCATCATGACCGCCGTGGAGCGGTTGCTCGCAGACCCTGCCCTGCCCCGCGGCCCCATCAGAATTGGGTTCACGCCGGATGAGGAAGTTGGCAACGGGACGAGATTTTTTGACCTAAAGAAATTCGGTGCCTCGGCAGCATACACGCTCGACGGTGATTCCGTCGGTGAACTCAACAAGGAGACTTTCAGCGCGAATTCCGCCATTATCACCGTCCACGGCCGCAATATCCACCCCGGTTCCGCCAAGGGGATTATGGTGAACTCCATACGGGCCATGGCGGATATCATTGTCCGCCTTCCGCGGCATATGGCACCGGAGACTACCGAGGGCTATGAGCCGTACATCCACCCGCACCAGATGGAAGGCGAGGAGGCCAAAACAGTGCTCAGGCTGTTGCTGCGCGATTTCGACACTGCGGGTCTGAAGCTTCAGGAGGAACTCCTTCGCCGCATCATCGCCGAGGTGGAACCACTTCATCCCAAGGCCCGTATTGAACTGGTTATCAAGGAGTCGTATCGCAACATGCGCGACGGACTGGAGAAGGACCCGCGCGTGCTCGAATGCCTCTGGGAGGCAACACGACGCGCCGGACTTGAACCCAAGTGGGTCCCCATCCGCGGAGGGACCGACGGCTCCCGGCTCACCGAGGCCGGCCTACCGACGCCGAACATTTTCACGGGCGGACACAACTTTCATGGTCCGACGGAGTGGCTCGCTGTGGAAGGCATGGAAAAATCCATCCAGACCGTCGTGCACCTTGCCCAGGTGTGGGTACAAAAGACGAGCGTATAGCTGAACGTTGTGCCGTTCGGCATCACAGAATGACCGCAGAGAAATACCCAGGAGAATCTATGGAGCATCAGGCATCTCAAAGTGAGGGACTTCCGGAAAACGCCTACAGGGAGTTGAACCCGGGTGAGCAATACACGCCTATCCTCGGTCCGTCAGCCGAACCCCCCGAGGTCACACCGTATTCCGTCATCACCGGCCTCATCATGGCGGTGATCTTCTCCGCAGCTGCCGCGTATTCCGGGCTGAAAATCGGGCAGGTGTTCGAAGCAGCGATACCCATCGCTATTCTTGCCGTGGGCATCTCCACCCTCATACGACGCCAGAATGCGATCGGACAGAATGTCATCATCCAATCGATCGGTGCGTCATCGGGGGTCATCGTTGCGGGGGCGATCTTCACCATCCCTGCATTGTACATCCTGGATCTCCCTGCAAGCTTCTACCAGACCTTCCTGGCTTCTGCATTGGGAGGATTTCTGGGGATCCTCTTCCTGATTCCCTTCCGAAAGTACTTCGTGAAGGACATGCACGGAAAACTGCCATTCCCCGAAGCGACGGCAACAACGGAGATCCTTGTCGCCGGCGAAAAAGGGGGATCTCAAGCACTTGTCCTCGTCGCAAGCGGATTGATTGGTGGCATCTTCGACTTCATGTTCAGCGCGTTGGGCCTGTGGACAGAAGTAATCACCTCGCGCATGGTCCAGGTCGGGGAGCAGCTGGCCGACAAGGTGAAGATCGTTGTCCGCTATAATGTTTCCGCGATGATCTTCGGACTGGGGTATATCATCGGCCTGCGCTACTCGGCGATCATCGTCGCGGGATCAATGCTCTCCTGTTATGTTCTCGTGCCCCTGCTCTACAATGTCGGTCAGGGCCTGGCGCTCCCCCTCGGTGCCAATGCGACCAAGACCATCGCCGAGATGACCGCGGAAGAAATTTTCCGGAACTACGTACGCCAGATCGGGATCGGGGGAATTGCGATGGCGGGCATCATCGGCATCATCCGCTCGTCGAAAATCATCGCGGGGGCATTTTCCCTTGCGTACCGGGAAATTGTCCACCACAGAGAAAACGCCGGAGCCGCGGGCGTCCGCACGCAAACAGACATCAAGATGCTGTTCGTCGCCGTGCTGATTCTTCTGACTGCCTTGATGATCTTTGTTTTCTTCTATGGTGCAGTGGTTTTTAATGTCACACATGCCCTTGTCGGCCTGGCGATCGTCCTGATCATTGCATTCCTCTTCACCACCGTGGCGGCAAATGCTACAGCCATCGTGGGCACCAACCCGGTTTCCGGCATGACACTGATGACGTTGATCCTCTCGTCGTTCATCCTCGTACAGGTCGGTGTGACAGGCACATCGGGCATGGTCAGCGCGTTGATCATTGGCGGTGTGGTGTGTACGGCCCTCTCGGTGGCGGGCGGGTTCATCACGGACTTGAAGATCGGCTACTGGGTCGGCACAACGCCCAGAAAACAGGAGACCTGGAAGTTCCTCGGCGTCATCCTCTCTGCGGCTACCGTGGGCGGAGTCATACTCATACTCAATCAGACATACGGATTCAAGGGCGATACCGCCCTTGCCGCGCCCCAGGCCAATGCGATGGCGGCGGTCATCCAGCCGCTCATGTCAAACACTCCCGCTCCATGGACGCTTTACCTTGTCGGCGCGGTAATCGCCCTCATCCTCCTGTTGGTCAAGGTACCGCCGTTGGCTTTTGCCCTCGGCATGTACATTCCGCAGGAGTTGAATCTGCCGCTGATTGTCGGCGGTCTCGTTGCCTGGTGGGTCACTTCGCGCTCCAAGGACGAAAAGATCAATAACGCGCGTTTCTCGCGGGGAACGCTCATCGCTTCAGGGTTCATTGCCGGCGGCTCGCTCTTCGGGGTCATCGCGGCCTTCCTGAAGTTCGGCGACATAGATCTCGCCATCCCGGGATGGGCTGAAACTCCCGGCGGTGAACTGGTTGGACTGGGCGCATTTCTTCTCCTCTTCGCCTACATGGTTATGGACACGATGCGCGCGAAACCGGAATAATACGCCTGTCTCGTTGACCTGTGCAGATGCATGCTATGCAATTACGGATCTCACACGTGAAAGGGACTATCCCATGTTCAGGTTCTTGAAGCGCCTCTTTTCCCTGGCACTCATCATTCTGCTGGGGGTGGTGTTATGGGGAGTATTCGCCGTCTGGACAGGCATCTATTCAATATATTCGTACCCGCCTTCGAACGATCATCCTGACGGTGAGACACTCATCGTATCACGCGATCAGGGTGAGCCGATGTTCAACTCCCCCGACTACAAAGCCGCGCCGCCGAAGGAAGAACCCAAGTCTGGAGGGCTGCAGTTCGGCACCACGAAAAAACCGGTGCGGCCGCTGCAGGTGCGGACAATTGTCTCCCTTCCCTATGTCACCTGGGCGTACGAGAAATCTCTCAAACCTGAGACTCCGGCCGCCGAGGATTAATAGGCACCACAACGGCCGCTGTATCGAAACTTTCCCCCGGGAACCAGCGTTGAATAGGGAACCAGCGATTTTTCTGAAACCAGCGTTCATTTTCGTTGAACCATGACTACGGAATCCGCAGATCTCGCGCCTCTCAAAATTCAGCGCGACCCGGTTGGCGCGAGAACGGGCAGACGTCTCCCGAAATGGGGTATTTGGGTGGTCTCCATCCTCGTCGTTGCTGTTGCCCTATTCTCTGTCCTGTGGGGCACAGTAGGCAGCCCGAAGGAAGTGGACATCGCGATCGCCATGCTCACGTCTCCCTCTCAGGCTAACACAGTGCTCACGGCGAGCGGTTACGTTGTCGCTCAGGTAAAGGCGGCCGTAGCTTCGAAGGGCACCGGCCGGCTGGAATTCCTGTATGTTGAGGAGGGCGACAAGGTGAAGAAGGGGGAAATCATCGCGCGTCTCGAAGACGACGATGTTCTCGCCGCCCTCGCCCAGGCGGAAGCGAATCTCGGCGTCGCGCAAGCCGATTCCGAAGACGCATTCCGCACTCTGGACCGGACGAGACAACTCTTCAGCGGCAACCTTTCCTCGCGGGCGGAACTCGATGGAGCCGAAGCCAGGTTTTCGCGAGTCGTTGCCACAATTCGCTATGCCGAGGCCGCAGTCAAGTCCGGTGAGGTCGCCGTCGAAAACACGCGCATCCGCGCTCCATTCGACGGAACCGTCCTGACAAAGGATGCCGATGTCGGCGAGGTCGTTGCGCCCTTTGCTTCTTCGGCAAGCTCGCGCGGCGCCGTCGTGACGATGGCCGACATGAGCTCCCTGTTGGTCGAGGCCGATGTTTCGGAATCCAACATCACCCGGGTCACACCCGGCCAGCCTTGCGACATCGTGCTTGATGCGTACCCCGACAGGCGCTATCCCGGCATCGTACACAAGATTGTCCCAACAGCTGATCGTGCAAAGGCGACGGTGCTCACCAAAGTGAGCTTTAAGCAGCGCGACGAACGCGTCCTCCCCGAGATGAGCGCCAAAGTGCAGTTTCTCGCGGAGGAGGCACGATCGACGGCGGCATCGTCAGTCCCGGTGCTGACTCTCCCGCTCTCTGCACTGACCACGCGTGACGGACGAACCATCGTCCTGCTCGTGCGCGACGGCAAAGTCCAGGAAACCTCTGTGACCGCCGGCCCGGTCCTTGGCGAGAGGATTGCCGTTCTCGAAGGTGTCGCCCAGGGCGACCAAGTCGTCACCAACCCCGATCCGTCGCTGGTGACGGGCGCCAGGATCATCCAACGTGCCAATCACTAGCCCCGTGTTCCCGGAGAACGTATGATCGAAGTCCGAAATGTGTCAAAATCCTACCGGCGTGATTCTCTCAAGATCCCCGTGCTTTCCGCCATTACATTGACCATTCCCGACGCTGAATTCCTCGCGCTGATGGGACCATCGGGATCGGGGAAAACCACCCTGCTGAACCTGATTGCCGGAATTGACCGCCCCGACACCGGGACCATCGCGGTGAACGGAACGGAAGTTGGCTCACTCGGTGAATCGCAGCTTGCCAGCTGGCGGTCGAGGAACGTCGGTTTCATCTTTCAGTTCTACAATCTTCTCCCGGTGCTCACCGCGTTCGAAAACGTTGAACTCCCCCTGCTGCTGACGCACCTTTCCAGAAAAGAACGGAGAGACCACGTCGCGGCCGCGCTGCAGCTGGTAGGGCTGGGGGACCGGATCCATCACTATCCGAAACAACTCTCCGGCGGCCAGGAGCAGCGCGTGGCAATCGCCAGGGCGATTGTCACGGACCCGGCCGTGCTGGTGGCGGATGAGCCGACCGGCGACCTTGACCGCACGTCGGCCGCCGAAGTGATGACACTACTGGAACGGCTGAACCGTGAATTCAACAAGACCGTCGTGATGGTCACACATGACCCGAGAGCGGCGGAAAAGGCCCACAAGGTGATGCACCTTGACAAGGGCGAGTTGAGCTGAGGAGCGCGACATGTTCGTCCTTCGACTCGTTCTGAAAAACGCCTTTCGCCACAAGCTGAGAACGGCACTGACCGTCTTCGGCATCGCCATCGCAGTCCTCTCATTCGGTTTTCTGCGGACGGTGGTCACGGCCTGGTCATACGGCGTCGAGGCGTCCGCCGCGAATCGAATGATCACGCGTCACTCCGTTTCCTTTATCTTCCCCCTGCCCATCACATACCGTGACCAGATCGCTCAGATACCGGGAGTGAGTATGATCACCTGGGCAAACTGGTTCCAGGGCGGCTACAAGGATCCGGCAGACTTCAACAATTTTTTTCCCCGCCTGGCGATTGATGCGGATACGTATTTCAATGTGTACCCCGAGCTCCTCGTCCCACCCGATCATCTGGCCACATTCAAGAAGGAACGGAACGCGTGCATCATCGGTGCCAAGATCGCGAAGCAGCACGGTCTAGCCATAGGCGACATGATCCCCATCGAAGGAGACATCTACCCCGGCCACTGGGAGTTCGTCGTACGGGGGATCTACGCGGGTCGCGATCCGTCCACCGACGAAACCCAGATGTTCTTCCATTGGACATACCTTGATGAGCGCATCAAACAACTCTCTGCCGGACGGGAAGGGCTCGTAGGCTGGTATGTGTTCCTGGTGGACAAGCCCGCCGATATGCCGGCTGTCGCACAGACCATAGACAGGACGTTCGAGAACTCACGTGCAGGAACTAAGTCGGAAACAGAGAAGGAGTTCCAACAGAGTTTTGTATCGATGTCCAGTTCAATCATCAGTTCCCTGGAAATCATCTCGTTCATCATCATTGGGATCATCCTTCTGGTATTGGCCAACACCATCGTGATGGCCGCACGCGAGCGGACCACTGAATATGCCGTGCTGAAGACGATCGGGTTTTCTTCCATGCACATTGCCGGACTCATCAGCGGCGAGTCGCTTCTTATTGCCGGACTCGGAGGGGCGATCGGGCTCCTCCTGACGTTCCCGGTCGCCGGGGCCTTTGCCGCCATGTTCCCCACATTCTTTCCCGTGTTCAACGTGGAACTGGTGACCATTCTGCTGGCAATAGCGGTCGCGGTGCTGGCCGGTGTCGTTGCGGCGTTGTTCCCGACACTCCGCGCATTGCGCACAAGCATCGCGGAAGGTCTTCGCGCGATAGGATAAAGCATGAAGATACCGTTCTCCTATACCTGGCGCAGCCTCTGGGCACGACGCCTCACGACAGTCCTCACGGTGGGAGGTATTACCCTCGTCGCGTTCGTCTTCGCTGCGGTCCTGATGCTTGCACGAGGTCTTGAAGAAACCCTCGTGGAGACGGGATCGGAGGATAACGCGATCGTCCTGCGCAAGAGCGCCGGATCGGAACTGGTGAGCCAGATCGAGAGAGACGGAGCCAATGTCATCAGGACGCATCCGGAAATTGCCCTGCTGTCCGACGGCAAACCGTTCGTTTCTTCAGAGACCTGCGTTATCATCAACCTCTTGAAGAAAGAATCCAAGGATATGGGCAACATTACCGTCCGCGGTGTGTCTCCTCCCGGGCTCCAACTTCGCCCGCAGGTCACCCTTGCGGAGGGTCGGTGGTTTACATTTGGCTCCACAGAGATTGTCGTGGGTGCCAGTATCGCAAAAAGATTCCTCAACGCCACGACAGGCGACACAATCCGCTTCGGAGACGCCCGGTGGCAAATCGTGGGTGTGATCGACGGCAAGGGTACGGCGTTTGATTCGGAGATCTGGGGTGATGTGGACCAGATGATGGCGTCGTTCGGGCGCCCCGTGTTTTCCTCGCTCCTCCGATCATCTTCAAGGGATCCGGGTTCTATCGCACGGACTCTCGCAATGACATGCGTAGGGGCTCCGGCAGCGGTTCATCGTCAACGAGCACGTCGAAGAGCTCGTCCTCCGACTCCTCCTCCACGTCGACGTCCTCGTCGACGTCCTCCGACTCCTCCTCGAGCGGTGGCAC
>DAINBR010000004.1:0-26173 GCA_036732865.1 Bacteroidota bacterium
TCCGTGCACTCGGCGAAGGGAGTGCAGGCTCCGAATGTGCTGACTATAGCTGGATCGTCGACTCGCGCACACGCAATCGCGTTTGGGAATTGGACTGTCACGATGCGCGCGCGGCGGGCGGTGCGAAGAAAAACATCCTTGCGGCATCCGCCATCCAGCTACCCAGGGGCTCATACATTTTGTACTGTATCACGGACGACTCCCATTCAGCCGTGGATTGGAACGCAGCCCCTCCCTATGACCCCCTCAACTATGGTGTGTCAATCGTGATCGAGGACAAAAACGAGCGCGCTGCCTTTGCATCTTCGGCGATTGCCGAAGACCGCAATGTCATCGTCAGCATTGTCAAAGCAGAAGACAACACGTCTCGTTCGGAGGGTTTCACACTGAAAAAGGAATCCCGTCTGCACATCTCCGCATTCGGCGAACGCACCAACAACCGCCGGTCCATGGCGGACTTCGGGAGCATCCTGGACGCGCGGACACGGACACGTGTATGGACCATGGAACCCGACCGCACGCGCCACGCGGGCGGTGCCTCGAAAAACAGGTACATTGACGAAGTCATCACCCTGCCGGAAGGCAACTACATCGTGACGTATGTGACCGACGACTCCCATGCGTACGGAGATTGGAACGATTCGCCTCCCTTCGACCCGGATCGCTATGGCATTGTCGTCTCCGGTGCAGACTCTGCCTTCGTGCCGTCGTACGCGGTCAAATACAACCCCGCCAAAGACAAGAATATTATTGCGCAGATCATTGCTGTCGGAAATGACGCCGACAGGTCGGCGCAGTTCACGCTTGCCCGTACATCACGTGTGCGCATCTATGCCATTGGTGAGGCACAGAACCGCGAGATGTTCGATTATGGATGGATCGAAGACGCGCGCACCGGCACCGTGATCTGGGAAATGTCGTATGGCCTGACCTTCCATGCCGGGGGGGGGAGAAAGAACCGGATGTTGAATTCCACGATCGTCCTGGAGAAGGGCAACTATCTGTTGAGGTATAAGACCGACGATTCACACGCGTACGACGATTGGAATACCGACCCTCCCGATGACCGCGACTACTACGGCATTACCCTGTACCGTGAGCCGGCGCCGGAGGTTCCAGCCGCAATGATACCCCCTCCGCCCGAACACGTGCTCCCTCCGCCGAAATAGACCGGGCGCAGGGGGAAACACAACGCCTCGCGCTCCCGTTGATATTTTTCAAAGTATTCTCTACTTTCGTTACTGGATGGCCCACCGTTCCACACCCGATACGGAGTTATCCCACATGCCCCCGACGCGAAGAGAGTTCCTCCGGCAGGCTGTCATCACCGGCAGTGGGGCACTTGTCACAGGTGCCGTTCCACTGACGGGAACAGCCCGCGCCACCCCAAGGCCCGTGAGGCCTATCGCGATTTCCAGCGCCAACGGTCTGCGCGCAGTCACGAAGGCCATGGAGATGATCGCAGCCGGCAGTGATGCTCTCGATGCCGCCATCGCGGGCGTGAACATCATCGAGGATGACCCCAACGACGTCTCTGTCGGATACGGAGGCTTACCGAATGAGGATGGTGTCGTCGAACTGGACGCTGCTGTCATGCACGGGCCAACGCATCAGGCCGGCGCCGTTGCCTCTCTGCGAAACATCAGGAATCCGTCAAAGGTCGCCCGGACTGTGATGGATCGCAGCGACCATGTGCTGATGGTCGGAGAAGGCGCCCTCCGCTTCGCCAGGGCACACGGCTTCAAGGAGGATGACCTGCTCACGGAGAAAGCCCGCGAGGCATGGTTGTATTGGAAGGAGCATCTCTCCGCAACCGACGACTGGTTGCCGCTTCACGGCCCCGAGGACCGGGATATCGGCGATCTTCTCCCCGTACCGCTGCGAAATGAATTCGGTGAATTCTTCCGCCGCTCCGGGACGATTCACTGCAGCGCCATCGATCAGCGCGGGAATCTCTCCTGCGTTACCACAACCAGCGGCCTGGCTTTCAAAATTCCGGGACGTGTCGGTGATTCGCCAATCATCGGGGCAGGGCTGTATTGCGACAACGCCGTCGGCTCGGCGGGTTCGACCGGCCGGGGTGAGGCCAACCTGATCAACTGCAGCTGCCGGATGGTCGTGGAAAATTTGCGCAGGGGGGCATCTCCTGAGGAGGCATGCCTCGCAACTGTGAAGCAGATTGTGGACCAGAACCGTCTCAAACGGTTGCAGACGTCCTCAGGGCGTCCCCGCTTCGAAGTGGAGCTGTATGCAATCAACACCCGCGGAGACTATGGCGGTGCGCGCATCTACAGCGGCGGGAAATTCTCCGTGCACGACGGGACCGCGGCCCGCCATGAGCCGCTGGCGTTTCTGTACGAGAAAGAGCAGAACCGATGAAAGGATCTTATTGAACCCACTGCTACTCCGGCTGTTCACCCTCTGCTGCATAGTGGTCGTTGCCAGGAACGCTGACGCACAGTCGTACCGCGTGGACACTCTCGCGCGGGCACCGTACGCGCAGTATCCCGTCTGTCTTGCGTTTCCACAAAGAGGGACCGGCGTGTTCTTCTTTACCGAGAAGAACAACGGACGTGTACGTCTCATTGCCGGCACATCCCTCCAGACCAAACCCTTCGTAACGGTGCCGGTTGAATCGGAGGGCCCTCAGGGGTTGCTGGGCATCGCGTTGCATCCGTCCTACCCCGACACACCGTTTGTCTACCTGTTTTACGTACGTGCCCAGGATCGCCTTGGCATAGTCGAACGGTACCGTGACTCGGCCGGCACCGGCGTTGACCCCACTCTCCTGGCTGTAATCCCGCGACGCGATGGTGCAACGGAAAACAACGGCGGTATTCTCCGGTTTGGCAATGACGGCAAACTCTACGTCACCATCGGAGATCATGTGACCCACCCTGAGCTGGCTCAAGACACCTCCTCGCGTCATATCCCCTGGGGCAAGATCCTCCGCCTGAACCCCGATGGTTCATACCCCGCCGACAATCCGTCGGCGCTAAAGCCGTTCTGGGCCGTGGGACTGCGGAACAGCCAGGGACTGGCAGTGGACGCGGAAACCGGAGCGATGTATTGCACCGAAGGAGGAACAGGTATCCCCAACAGGATCTACCGGGTGCGGCGAGAAAGCAACTTTGGATGGCCGCTCACCCGCGGAGATTCATCGGCCGGTTTTTCCCGGCCACTCTACGAATTCCCCGCAGACCACGCGCCGGACCTTACGGGAATTGTTGTCTACCGCGGCGATGCTTTCCCGCGATTACGCGGAAAACTCCTGGTCACTTCAAGCGCTATCCCTGCGATATGGACGGGGACATGGACGGGGGGCGGGGACTCATTGCACGTGGAGAAGTTCTTTAGCTATGTCACCGGGATTGCCGATGTGCAGATCGGTAACGACGGCTGTATCTATCTGACGAATGGCCCCTATTTGTCCAGTAAGATCCTGCGCATCGTTCCCGTTCCCCCGGAATTCACGAGCACCTCCCCACCCGATGCGGTACAGGGTGTCCGCTTCACATACATACCAACCTTCACCGGCACACCGCCGGAAGTGACTCTCATATCCGGACCCGACGGCATGGCGTTGGATCAGGCATCCGGCACTGTGCATTGGGTACCGACCAACGCCCTCGCGCTGCAGCACTCGGTGACGTTCGCGCTCCGTGCCCGCAACGGCGCAGGAACGGTAACGCAGCAGAGTACGATCAAGGTGGTCAATGTCAATGATCCCCCAACGAATTTTTACCTTGGCATGCCGGCTTCGGGACGGGTGATTAGTTTTTTCGGGCACGACGACCCGGAAGTGCTGTTGCGGTGGGAGCGTTCCATCGATCCCGATGGCGATAGTATCCGCTACGTTGTCGCCATCGACACGACAAGCACGTTCGACAGTCCTGCGCTTCGTACGTTGGACCCGGGCACTGCGGAGTCGCTCAGAGTCCTTCTGCCTCGAATCGCACAGGACTACTTCTGGCGCGTCAGTGCAACCGACGGTCGGTACACTACCGTCGGGATACCCCGTGTGGCCATATTCACAATTGCCGTGATGACTCCAGTCTCGCCGCCCGTGAGGGCCATGCGGGAAGAACCGCCGCCCGAGACGGTCTCCGTCACAGCCTTCAATCCTTCAACGCGTCTGAGTTATACGCTGGCCAGGGCGGGGCAGGTGCGCATCACGGTGTTCAATATTCTGGGGCAGGAGATTCTAAGGGTCTTCGACGGGACTCAGCCCGCGGGGGCATACCAGGTGGATCTTGGGAAGCTCCAGCTGCCGAACGGCATGTATTTCTACCGGCTCCAGGCTCCGGGGATCTTCGAGACAAAGAAGGTGGTTGTGTCGCGATAGGGTCATCGGGATCGCCGGATCGCCACCAGCGTTTTGTCATCCGCGTATTCCGCCATCTTGCTGAACAGCTGTACCTCCTCCAGAATGAACTGACACAGTTCGCGGGGTGTCCGTTTCTTGTGCTGCTTGAGCATCTGGATCAGCCGTTCTTCCCCGTACATCTCCCCACGCTCGTTCGATGCCTCGACAATCCCGTCGGTGTACAGAAGCATCACGTCGCCCCGATGCAGAACGGTAAACTCCGAATGGTAGCTTTCGCGTGGAAATGGACCAATGATTTGCCCGGTCGCCGGCAGGGTATCGACCTCGTTCGTTTCGGCACGCAGGATGATGGGATTGCTGTGGCCGGCGTTCACGTAGATGACCAGCCCTTTATCCGATGTGCTGAGCTCCGCGTACACCATGGAGATGAAATGTTCGGGTGTAAACGTTTTGTTGACGAGCTGATTTAATCTGGTGATCAGCGATCCGATCTTTGTCTGGTACTCAACACCCATGCGCAGGGCGCCAGATGCGTACAGGGCCTGCGCCGCCGCCGGAATACCTTTGCTTGCGGCATCGCCGATAACCACACCAAGACGCTGCTTGTCTCCCGACGCCTGAAGATAGTCAAAAAAGTCCCCCCCGACGATGCGATCGGGCAATGAGATCCCGTAGACATCATAGAAATGAAACTTCATTTCGTGTTCTGGGAGAATGCTCGCCTGAATCTGCCGTGCCTTGTCCAAATCCTGTTCGAGCAGCCGTGCCTTCGACTCGACCCGGCGATTGCGCAACACCGAAGTCAGTGCCGTGCTGATAATATTCAGTGTGTACATCATTTCGCGCCGGACGAACGCCGACGTGATGGCAATGACATAGGGGTACAGCGCATGGCCCTTCCACTGGACGATCTCCCCGACACCCGTCGCTGAAAAGATCTTGATGCCCCTTTTCAGGAGATAGGCATTGGTCTCCTTCCCCACGATTGTTCCTTTGCGCGGCAGGTGCAGAAAGAGAGGGTACTCCAGCACGCGGATGCGGAAATTCTTGTCGATGGAATCCATTTCGCCATACTGGCGCACGAGCCGGTAGGTGCCGGTCGAGATTTCCAACCGCCAGAGCCGCGCTCCGCGAATGTGGATTTGCTCGTTCTGCAGTATGTGCTCCAGAACGTGGGAAATCAGCTGCTCTTCCGTGCGGAACTCCGCCTCACCGAGCATCTGTATCGTGCGGTACAGCTTATGTTGGTCCATAAGGCTCGAAGGTGTTCAGTTGAACAATTGCTTCAGGCAAAGAATTCCAGCATCGCGCGAATGACCAGGGCCTGCTGCTCCCCGGCGAGCGATGGATAGATGGGCAACCGCAGCAATCGCCCGCAGACGGATTCGGTCACCGGGAAATCACCTTCCCGGTATCCCAGCGTTCGTCCAACGGGAGACAGATGAAGAGGCAGATAGTGAAATGTGGCACCAATTCCCCGCGCATGAAGAAATTTCAGGGCATCATTGCGGACCGCCTCGCTTTGCATCAGCACGTAGTAGATGTGATGGTTGGAAACCACCCAATCCGGAATAACGGGCAGGGTGAGCTTAACTTCTCCGGCCAGCGGCGCAAATGCCTCATTGTAGCGTTCGTGAATTTCTTTCCGCCGTCCCTGAATGACTTCCCGCTTCTCAAGCTGACTCACCAGCAACGCCGCCATGGTATCGGGGGGCAGGAAACTGCTCCCGACATCCACCCACGTGTATTTGTCGACCAGCCCCAGCAGGAACTGCTTGCGGTTGGTCCCTTTCTCACGGATGATCTCTGCCCGTTGTGCAAACACATCGTCATTGGTGACCAGCGCACCACCTTCACCCGTCGAGTAGTTCTTTGTCTCGTGGAAACTTAAGCACCCCGCGTCGCCCGTCGTCCCGGCAGGTCGCTCCCTGTACATCGCACACATCCCCTGTGCAGCATCCTCCACCACCCGGATACCCCCTGGCCGGGCAAGAGCAACGAGAGCATCCATATCGGGAGAGACTCCGGCGTAGACGACCGGGATGATCGCTCTGGTACGCTTCGTGATACGGCGCTCCAGGTCGCCGAGATCCATCGTCAGCGTGTCCGGCCGTATGTCGACAAACACGCATCGTGCACGTTCGCGAAGGATGGCGTTGGTCGTCGAGACGAAGGTGAAGCTGGGAACCAGGACTTCATCCCCGGGCTTGAGATCCAGCGCCATCATCGCCAGTTCAAGTGCGTGCGTGCAGGATGTCGTCAGCATCACGTGACGCACGCCGAGGAGCGAGCACAGCGCCGCGGAAGCGCGTTCCGTATGCGGGCCATCACCTACGAGCGTTCCGGCACGGAGGGCTGCCGTGAGTGCCGCCGCATCGCGCTCATCATAAAACGGGGAATGAAAGGGGATATTCATGTCAGTGCGCTCCCATCACACGCAGATAGACGCGCTCGACGTTTTCGGCCATTGCGGCAGCGTGGAAGCGCTCGCGGAACATGGTAACAGATGCCTCCCCCATGCGTGCGCGCAATGCCGGATCAGTGATCACCCGCATGAGTGAAGCGGCAAGGGCTCCGGGATCTTCGGGCGGAACCAGGAAGCCCGAAACGCCATCGCGCACCATCAGCGCGATTCCCCCGACCTGCGAACAGACCACGGGCAGGCCGGTGGACAACGCCCGGAGAACGGCTATTGGAAACATTTCCGCCGCCATGTCAAGCGAAGAATGGCAATAGACGTCGAACGCCGGGTACCAGAGGTGAAGGTTGTCTTGAAAACCGAGCCATCGGATCTTTTCGGTGATGCCCAGCGAACGTGCCTGCGCTTCAAGCGTCTCCAGCAATTCGCCGTCTCCGATGACGAGAAAAAGCACATCCGGCGCCTGACGGACAACGATGGCAATCGCCTCGAGCAGAATCCGGTGGCCCTTGAACGGCACAAGCCGCGCGACGTTGCCAATAACACAGGTCGTCTCCGGTACCTCCAGACGGTCGCGTGTAGTGCGCCGGAATGTGGCATGATTGCCGGGCGGTTCATTCTCGATGCCGATCGGGACTGTGGTGATCCGGTGGCCGGCAATGTGATCTTCCCGGACCAGCACCTCTTTCCCGGCCTCAGCGTCGGTGATGAAATGGTCGATGCCCCACCGGTTCCGCAGCCAGTGGGTGACGTTATGCTGGATCGAGTGCGTACTGTGGATTCCGGCGACGTGACGGGTCGGGATACCTGCTGCCGCAAGCGCGGCAGTGGTCCGGTCATAGTTCGCATTGCTGTGGACAACATCAATGTGCCGGGCGCGCAGCTCACGCCGGAGCACTGATGCAACGTGAAAGACACGGTCCATACCATGGTACGCAATAGGAACGGCGGGAATTCCGGCCGCGGCACATTTATCGAGCAGAAGATGTCCGGGTAGTGCTGAGACGCTCACCGCGTGACCACGCATACGCAGATACTTTGCAAGAATGAGAACATAGTCCTCCCCTCCCGCAAAGATATCGGTGGAGTTGGTGAGCAGAATGTTCATCGGTGCAATCTAGGCATTGCCATAGACGTCCCCCACACCGAACCGGGATGAGGCCCATAGGGTCAGGAGGGTCGTTATGGCTGCAATTGCGCGCTTCTCGTCTTCTTTGCGTACGACAAGATCGTACGTATCGGCAACGAACTTCATATTCCGCATGAGGCGGCGGATCTGATCTTTCTTCACTCTGCCATGCCAGAACGACACCTGCTCCCGGATCATTGCGCCATGACGGCGCAGCAGCTCGCCCAGGGGGAACACTTTCTCACTGCGGGGATCCCGCGGTGTGCAGATGTAGATGAGGTCCGTGAAATATTCGTCCCAGTGCGTGGCAAACTCCCGGTTTTCCGGTCTGCGGAGGTAGCGCGCGCGCTTGAGCGAGAGCCGGGCCTTTGTGCGCACACGGAATCGGGGGATAAGGAGATGCAGATCGTACAGTGTTTTGGTCTCCGTCGGGTCATCCTGATCCACTTCTTTGTAGACCCAGCGTTTCTTGAGTTCCAGCCAGGTGTCGACACAGACCACAGGCGCTTCTCTGCTGTCAATGGAGACGAACTTCCCTTTTTCCGCACAGACCACGGTTATCCAGTGCTCCCACCCGTCAACACAGAGTATGGCCGGAGAGCCCTTCTTGAGGGAGAGCAGCAGTTCGCGTTTCGCTCTGAGGGACTTGGTGCGCCGGATGATCCGCATATCACAGCCGAAGGCATGCGCCGCCCGGCCAAGTTTGATCTCGTCGGTCCCTGTCCACCAGTGCGTGCCGGCGATGCGGGAAATCGCGTTCTCATCGACGAACTTCCCGAGCATGATCAGCGCGTACTTGAGGGCGAAGGGACCGCATTGATACTTGTTCGGTTGAGGATAGAGGCCCATGGGTCACATTTCTGGCGAATGTCCGGCAGCGCCATCAGGATGGAATGCCGTTAAAGGTACGGAGAAGGGTGGGGATTTCCAAGGTAAGAAAATGCCCAAATTCAGCCGGAATTCACGATTTAGGTCCAATGGACTTCTTGAGTTCAGTCAGCAGCCGCAGTGCATCTAGGGGGGTCATGGCGTCGGGGTCAACCTTCCGGAGCCGCTCGCGGAGGGCATCATCCTTCATTTCGAAGAGGGTGAGTTGCACGTTCGCGGAAGGGCTCCTCCCGCGACGACGCGATCCTGCCGTCTCTTCATCAAACGTCAGGTCCGATGATTCAAGATTCTTCAGCAGTTGTTTCGCTCGGTCAGTGAGCTCTTCGGGAAGTCCGGCCATCTGTGCCACCTGGATGCCGTACGAATGATCGGCGAACCCGGGTGTGACTTTGTGCAAGAAGATCACTTTGTCGCCGTACTCCCGTACGTCGACCTTGAGGTTCCTGATGCGGGGGAGGAGATCCGCCAGCTCGTTCAGCTCATGGTAGTGTGTTGCAAAGAGCGTCCTCGCTCCGATGCGATCATGCAGATACTCCGTCAGCGCCCAGGCAATGCTGATCCCGTCGAACGTGCTGGTCCCCCGTCCCACTTCATCCAGCAGAATCAGACTCCGTGATGTGGCGGTGTTGACAATGTTCGCGGCCTCGTGCATTTCCACCAGGAACGTACTTTCTCCGGAAGCGATGTTGTCGCTCGCCCCTACCCGCGTGAAGATCTTATCCACCAGACCGATGACTGCTTTCTTTGCCGGCACATGGCTGCCGATCTGGGCAAGCAAGGCGATCAGGCCGACCTGACGCAGAAAGCTCGACTTTCCGCTCATGTTCGGACCGGTGATGATCAGGATCTGCTCCTTACCGCTGTCCAGACGAACGGAGTTGGGAGTGTAGTGCTCGCCCGGCGGGAGGAGCCGCTCGATCACGGGATGCCGGCCGTCGACAATCTCGATGACCGATCCGTTGTTGACATCCGGCCTGACGTAATCATTCTCCGCGGCAACCGCGGCAAGCGAGACGTAGCAATCCAATGCCGCGAGTGCACGGGCATTCGTGGTAATCTCGTCGGCATGTGCGGCAACACGAAGGCGGATGACGGTAAAGAGTTGCGTCTCGAGAGCGAGAATGCGTTCTTCCGCATGGAGTATCTTTTCCTCATACTCTTTCAGTGCCGGCGTAATGTACCGTTCGGCACCGGTGAGCGTCTGCTTGCGTGTGTAATCGGGCGGAACCTTGTCCCGATGCGTGTTGGTGATTTCAATATAGTACCCGAAGACGTTGTTGAATCCCACCTTCAGAGATGGAATGCCCGTGCGTTCCCGCTCCCCGGTCTGGAGGCCGGCAATCCATTGCTTGCCGTTGGTGGAAAGGAGACGCAGTTCATCCAGCTCCTGGTTGTACCCCGGCAGGATGACGCCGCCTTCGGCAAGAGCTCCCGGAGGAGCGGGATGAATGGCCGCTTGGATGAGTCCGACTACTTCGGGCAACGGTTGGAGAGCGGTGTGTATACCGCGGAGGGACTCTGACTTGAGTGCGCCCGAACTGCCACGCAGCAGGGCGATTTCCTCCAGGTTGGTGCGCAGTCCCTGCAGGTCACGCGGGCCGGCGCGCGCAGTGCAGCTAGGGCTATTGAGTCGCTCAAGATCTCCGATCCTCGAGAGGTGTGCCGCAATGGCCTCCCGCAAGGCCGCGTTGCTGACCAGCTCGCTGACTGCATCGAGGCGCGCGCTGATCGGTTCGACTGCATTCAGGGGCTGTGTAATCCACCGTTTCAGGAGCCGCCCTCCCATAGGGGTTGCGGTACGATCGAGCACATGTACGAGAGTCCCATCGCTGTCCCCAGCAATGGACGCGGTGATTTCCAGATTCCTTTTCGTGGAGGGATCCAGCACAATATGGTCGGCAATATCGAACGGCAGGAGTTTGCGGATGTGCAGAAGGTTCGACTTCTGCGTTTCCTGGAGGTAGTGCATGATCGCACCTGCGGCCAGGATCCCGATCGTGAACCCCTGGAGGCCGAAACCCTTCAGGGACTGGGTGTTGAAGTGGGTGGTCAGCAGCTCATACGCATAGTCATCGTTGAAAATCCAGTCGTCGGTTTTTGTCGCCAGGCCGTGAAAACTGGACCGGAGGACCTGCCCGATGGTTTCGGCATCGCGCCGCTGCACGAGGAGTTCTGACGGCTCCAGGGCGCCCACCTGTTCGGCGAGCGCGCTCAACGGCATTTCCGCGACGCGGAAGTCCGCCGTTGTCACATCCACGAACGCAAGGCCGACACGGTCCATCCCCGTCGCGAGCGCGCCCGGCAGTGCGACAGCTGCCAGGTAGTTGTTGCGTTTTTGCTCCAGGACTTTATCAGAAAATGCGACCCCCGGTGTCACCACCTCAATGACTTCGCGTTTGACAATACCCTTTGCGAGTTTTGGGTCCTCCATTTGCTCGCAGACAGCAACACGGTAACCGGCCTTCAGGAGACGGGGGAGGTAAGCATCCAGAGCGTGATGCGGGAATCCGGCCAGGGGGGTCTCGCCGGCGGTGCCGTTTCCCCGGCGGGTCAGCGTAATCCCCAGGACTTTCGCCGTCGTCTTCGCGTCTTCCTCGAATGTCTCAAAAAAGTCCCCCATCCGGAAGAGCAGTATCGTGTCCGGATACTTCGCCTTCACCTGTGCATATTGCCGCATGAGGGGGGTGGACATACAGAAATCCCGTAATCGCCTAATAAGGCAATTACGGGAAATTCAGCGCTACTTGCAACGCGTCGAAGTGCTATTCAAAATCCATCACACGGTAGCTTTCCCACCAGTTGGTGATGGCATACGTGCGCACGTAGTACCCTGGATAGAAGGGCGGACGGAAGGTCTGGTCCGCCAGCCGGGTGTCATACCGGTACCGTTTGGAGAATCCATGATTCAAGGTGCTGCCGGAGAATGTGCCTACCGCGCCGCGTTCCTTCTGGACGATAGAACCCAACACGCGAAGCTGACCGGTGAGAGGGAGCGAGTTATAGTTCTGCGCTGTGAACGATCCGGTGCGTGTGAAGATGCTCGCGTGGATTTCGCAATTAGTGCGGTTCGCCGTATTATCGGCGACAATGACATTTTGCTCGGCCACAAGCCCGAGGATGTCGTCACTTGTGGTGAACATCGGATTCCTCTCGTACAACACGTCATTCTGGACGACGACGTTTGTCTGCGAAGCGAGTGTCAGCTTTCCGTCGACTGTGCCCTCCACATTGAGTTTGCCTGTTGCCAGAATTGCACCGTTAAAACTCGCATCGCTGAGGTTGACGGAATCAATGATCGCCCCGGCGGCCGTGTTGCCGCTCCTGATATAGGCCTTGCCGTCATTGTTTGCCGACGTGCCGGGAACCAGTGTCACATAGATGTCGCCGATGTACTTTCTGCCGCCGCTGACGCTTGCAGTGAGAATTTCGGAGATGTCACTGGGAAAGTTGATGGGCGCGATACCGGTCTCATAGCCGTCTTTAAAAATCGCCTTATTGGTTCCCTTCCCCACTTTGGGCGGGTCGAAACCCTTCGCCGTGGTCGCCTTCTGCATGAACACCGGGCTTCCGTTGATGTGCAGGTTGCCATTGGAGTGGACACGGCCCCACACTGTGTCGGAGTTTACCCAGAACACATTTCCTTCAAAGTCGGTCATCCATGCAAAGAGCGTAAAACTGTTCTTCTTGTTCCTGTCAAAGAAGACCTCCACGGTGTCGTGCAACGACGCACCGCCGCCCATCGGATACGTGGAGACGCTCCGGAGTCTGAGACGATTGCCGCTGATGGCCTCCATCGATGCAACAAAACTTCCGGTATAGACTGTGCCGTCAAATGTCTGGGACATGCTCGCAAGAGAGCTGGTGTCCTGATAGAATTTCGCTAGACGCGCGTTGGCCCCTGCCAGCGCAAGATCATGCGACGCGGTCATGGAGTTGTACATTGACATGTTGCTGACCGCCTTCGTGGCCACGGTATTGATGTTCCTTGAAATGTAGCCAAGGATGAACGAAACACCGAGGACGAGTATCAACGCTGCTCTGCCACCCACGATGAGTTACCTCCTTGAATTCTGAGATGCCAGACGCGTCTGCTGCCAGTACGAGCTGGAAAACAGCGCACTCTCGTTGCCTGTCGTCGTATTGTCAACGCTGTAGACGGCATACGGATTCTGAACTTCCATCGTGATTTCCACCTCATGAATCTCTGATAGCCGGTCCGAGGCAACCGGCAGTGCAAGGTCTTCACCGGTGTTGGCGATGTACCGGAACCGGAATGTCGTCACCACGCCGACCTTGAGCCCGTTGACCCCGTTGACGGTGCGGTACACGTAACGGTCCAGGACGTTCTGCGTATGGCTGAGCTCGTCAATTGATCCAAGGAAATACCGGACTGTATCCAACGGCGCACCGTCCCGGTTGAGGTCTGTCAAAAATGTGACACTGGACGTGTCCGCCTCGAGAACTGTCTGCTCGTGCTCGGGAACCCCGAATCCCATGTTCCGGAATTCGCCTTCCATGACCTGCACGCTGGTCACCAGCATCTCCTGCACCGACATATCGCCTTGATAGACGGAGTAGGTCTCATTTGCGATGTCATTGACGGTAAGCACGTTCAGCGTGAGCATGCCACCCATCAAGATTGAGCTGATGTAATCCAGTATATCCGCCATTGCCGTCTCCCTCAGTCAAAGTGAAAGTAACCCATAACAAAACCTGCTCTCAAAGTGTCTACCATTGCGTCCCCTGCCGGAGGATATGTCCGCCATGTCCTCATGTCGAGTCTCTTCACGAACGTCCGGGATGAGGAGATATGCTCAAGATCGTCCGGATCCACATAGGACACCCTGAACGACGTCCGGTAACGGCGACCCGATGTCCCTGCTTCTCTTTCTATACTGAAGCCGTCAAAGTCATCGAAATCATTGAACAAATGCATTGAGTCTTCCCCCGCTTCAGGTCCCAGGTCATTCGGCGAGGTGAGCGACCAAGCATTGGTAAGGCCGATATTCATGGTGTCGGTGATGCTGTCGAACGCCATGCCCTGGGCCATTTCGATGAAGGATGTGGTTATGGACGTCAGAAAGATGCCATCCTGTCCGCTCGAAATGGAGTCTCCCGCGTTTCCACTGAGGTCATAGAAATTGACGATCAGCGTCGAGAGCAGGATAAACGCCGCAATGGTGATAATCGTGTGACCCGTACTCATGGAATCCCTCTCCGGTGGCCTTTACTGCTGCAGCAAAGGGACGCAAAAGCCATGCCAGGCAAACGTGTTGAATAGGCAGCACAAGGAAGGTATTAACGGCTCGCGGGGGAGACCCAAGGGATGGTTTCTACACTCGGGCATGAGAGACTGTGCAACGGGAAGGATCGGGAGCTGTGTCACCTGAGGGAACACATCGGTGACACGGAGACCGGATGAGTTCACTCCATCATCATGAAAATGCCTTCGATGCGTCCCATCGGAGCGGACAGCTGCACGCCGGCAACATCGTTTTTCACGCGGTCGTACGTCTCTCTCGCAATTGCCACTCCTTCGCGGAAGCCCTCTTCCTTCGTCGTGGTCTTGCGCATCCGCGAGAGGATATCCGGAGGCACGCTGGCACCGGGCACTTCGTTGTTCATGAATTCCGCGTTTCTGTACGAGATGAGGGGCCAGATGCCGCAGAGAAGCGGGAGGTGCACGTGTTCGATCCGCTTCATGAACTGTTCGAGCAGACGCAAGTCGAACACCGGTTGCGTGATCATGTATTCGGCACCTGCCTCAATCTTCCAATCAAGCCGCCGGAGTTCTTCATCCAGATTGATCGCGCCGGGGTTCACGCCCACCCCGATGCTGAAACCCGTCGGTTCGCCGATCGGGTTCCCCGCAAGGTCGAGGCCATGATTCAGACGATTGATGATGTTGGTCAGCCCGATGGCATCGACGTCGAACACAGCCGTGGCGTTCGGATAGTTGCCGAGCTTTGGAGGATCACCGGTAATAGCCAGGATATTGCGCATCCCGAGCGCCCATGCGCCCAGCAGGTCGGATTGCATCCCGATCACATTTCTGTCGCGACACGCGAAATGCAGCACGGTCTCTATCCCCACTTCCTTTTGAATAATGGCGGCGAGAGCCAGCGCCGACATCCGCGCCGACGCCCGTGGACCGTCAGGGATATTGATCGCATCGATCCCAAAGTGGTAGAGCCGGCGGGCTTTTTGTACCTGCGAAGACGGCGAAACCCCTTTGGGCGAGACAAGCTCCACCATGGTGACAAACTGGTGCTTGGCGAGCTTGTTGCTGACGCGTGATTTCTCCGCTATCGGCACAACGGTGACCGCTTCGGGAGTCCTCACCTTCAACTCCTCCGCCGTCAGATCCATGCGTTTCGAGGGCTGAAGCGCATGCACTGCACGCCGGATCGCCTTGATGTGCCCGGGATTGGTGCCGCAGCACCCCCCCACCACTTGCGCTCCGGAAAGAATGAACCGCTTTGCATACTCGGCAATGTATTCGGGCGACGTCATGTAGATGTTCCGACCGCCGACATTCTGCGGAACGCCGGCGTTTGGCTGGACCGAGATCGGCAGTTTGGTAAGCGGCTTGAGGTGCTCAAGGGCTTCAAGCATCGCCTTCGGGCCGACGGAACAATTCAGCCCCAGCACGTCGACATCGCACTTCGTCACTTCCGTCACGAACGTTTCGAGAGTAGCGCCGCTGAGGAGCACGCCGTCATCGTTCACCGTCACCTGCGCCATCACCGGAATCTTCGGATCTAGCTCGCGGATTGCGCGAATTGCCTGCAGCAACTCACTCACAAGGGCAAATGTCTCCAGGACCATCAGGTCGACCCCGCCGTCCAGCAGTCCCCTGGCTTGCTCCTTGAATACATCTTTCGCTTCATCGTAGGAGAGCTTGCCAATCGGCTCTATCTGCACACCCAACGGTCCGATTGAACCGGCCACGAGTGTCGTGTCGCCGGCCACCTTACGGGCGATTTCCGCCCCTGTTCGGTTGATCTCATAGACTTTGGCTTCGAGTCCGTGCGGCGCCAGCTTGAAGCGGTTTGCTCCGAACGTGTTCGTTTCAACGACATCCGCACCCGCATTGATGTAGTCACGATGGACTTCTCCGACGAGATCGGCGTTCGTGAGGTTGAGCTCGTCGAAGCACGTGTTGATGTAGATTCCCTTTTCGTAAAGGTACGTGCCCACTCCTCCGTCGAAAACGATTACTTCGTTCTGAAGCCGTTCACGGAATGATTTCATCGTTGTATCCGCCGGATAATGGTCTTTGCCTGCCAGGGGACATAATACACTTTTCCGGCTTTATTCCCAACCTTGCTACTTCGCGGGGATTTGGTTATCCATTATTCATGTCCATTGTCTCTTATCCGTTGAACACGAATACTGGATATCCCCGTGCCCCACACTCCGCTCAACCGCGACCGGGCGAACATCCCGGACGAACTCAAGTGGGATCTCATACCTGTCTATGCTGATTTTGATGCTTGGAAAGACGGCAAGGCCCTTCTCCTCAGGGAGGTCGAGAGGATCCCCTCCTACCGCGGGACCCTCGGCACATCGCCGGAAGCGCTGCTTGCATGTTTCGAGCTGACAACCTCCATCAGCAAGTTGTACGCACGCCTCTCCACGTACGCTTCCGCCCATGCCGACACTGATACTCGAAATGCGGAGCACCTTGCATTCCAACAGGAAATACAGCAGATCGGAACCGACATCGGCGCGTTCACGTCGTTCATCGAACCAGAGCTCCTCCAGATCGGCCGGCCGACCATTGAGAGATTTCTCGCCGCCGAGCCGCGACTGTCTGTATACCGGCAGTCGATGGACGACGTTCTGCGCCGGGAAAAACATACGGGGACCGCATCCGAGGAACAGCTGATCGCCGATGCCGGTCTCATGGCCGATTCCTCCGGCGGCATCTACACCGTTTTTTCCAACGCCGATTTCCCCTTCCCGACGGTCACCCTGCACGACGGCGTTTCGCTCAAACTGGACAAGGCGGCGTTCGCCCTTCATCGCGCCACCCCGCATCGCGAAGACCGCCGTGCGATCTTCGAGGCGTATTTTGGCGCGTTCCACGCTTACCGTCGTACGTTTGGCATCGGGCTGTACAGTGAAGTGAAGAAGAACCTTTTCTACCGGCGCGCCCGGAAATATTCCTCATGCCTGTACAGCGCGTTGGACGGACCGAATATCCCGGTGGATGTGTACCATGCGCTTGTGAAGAATGCGCGGGAGAACCTTCCCACACTGCACCGGTATCTTGAACTGCGGAAGAGGCTTCTCGGAGTGGAACAACTGCACAGCTATGATCTGTATGTCCCTGTCGTGCCCGAAGTCGATCTCGCCTATTCCTTCGCAGAGGCGGGCGAGTTGATTCTGGCATCCCTGGCGCCGCTCGGCACCGACTACGTCACCATCGCCCGGCGCGCGTTTGCCGAACGCTGGATGGATGTGCTTCCCAACGAAGGCAAAATCGGCGGCGCATACTCCAACGGCGCGGTCTACGACGTGCATCCGTATATCCTTCTGAATTTCAACGGCAAGTACGATGACGTCAGCACCGTGGCACATGAGCTCGGCCACACAATGCACAGTTTTCTTTCGAATCGCACACAGCCCTATCCGACGGCCCACTATTCTATTTTCGTGGCGGAGGTGGCATCCACTTTCAACGAAGCGTTGTTGATGGAGCACCTGTTGCAGACCGTGACCGACCGGCGCGTGCGGCTCTCGTTGCTGGTCAACTATCTGGATGGTGTTCGCGCAACCCTCTTCCGGCAGACGCAGTTTGCCGAGTTTGAGCTGGCGATCCACGAGCGGGTGGAACAGGGGGAAACACTCACCGGTGATACCCTGTGTTCACTGTACGAGGATATCGCCCGCAGGTACTATGGGCACGACCGCGGTGTGTGTGTCGTTGATGATATGATCAAAGGGGAGTGGGCGGCGGTCCCCCACTTCTACTACAACTTCTACGTCTATCAATACGCAACGTCGCAGACCGCATCCACTGCGCTGGCGGAGATGGTGTCGTCCGGAAACCCGGACGCAACCCGACGCTATCTCGATCTCCTTTCGGCAGGCGGCTCAGACTATCCGATTGCGTTGCTGCGTGCGGCAGGAGTGGACATGACCGGTCCGGAACCCTTTGCACTGATGATGCGGAAGGTGAACAGGGTAATGGATGAGGTTGAAAGGATCCAATTCTCCATGCACGATGCGTGATGGAGCATCGCGCTGCCTACTTGGGGTACTTTCCGATCACCTTGTTCACAAAGCGGTGGAACGCGTGAATCGATTTCACGGGTTCGAGAAACATCAGAATGCATTCGCGCGAAATCACCCCGATGCCTGCCTGTTCCGCCGTCGCAATTGCCTCGGCCGACTCCGACCCGGGCTGCATCCAGATATGCGTGATACCTTTGGCAATACACTCTTTGACGACCGACGCGGTGACCGCAGGAGGAACCACGGTGACCACCGAGTGCACGTCCGCCGGCAATGCGGTCACATTCTTATAGCACGTATCCCCATCCACGCTGCCCAGCGTGGGGTGAACCGGGTAGACAACGGCTTGTTTTTCTTTCATCGTCCGGTACACGATATGCCCAAACTTCTTTGTATCCGCCGACACACCGATCACGGCGAATGCCCGTGAGGTGAAGAAGGCGTCGAGGGTGTCCCGTGCTGCGCGTTGCATGATCATTCTCCGATGATAGCGTCAGTTCCCTAGTCGAATACCCTTTCCAGTGCCTCGTAGTCGCTGTGCATTCTCCGGACGGCACCGGTGATTTTCTTTTCATCGTTCGAAGCCATCACGGCTTTGACGTATGCGACGGAAGTGGAAAGCCGTTCCCGGGCAGCCCGGAACGACTCGTCCCGCTTCATGAGACGCTCCGGCAGTCGTACGGCGTTGAGGGTATCCATCGCTGCACTCAACGTTGTCACGGCGTCTGTGAGTTCGTTCATCCTGCGTTCGGGCATATAGTAGTGATAGATCATATATAGCACCTGGTGGAAGGCGTCGATTTCCTTCAACACCGGCTTGATGATCCGCACCATCTTCTCGTACTGCATATGCAATTTCTCCGCCGCATCAAGCTTCGGCTGAAGCTCCGTCCCGGCCATCGCTGACTTGTACTGACCGGCAGCTTGCTGCAAACGCTTCACGCCCTCGTCCCACGCATCTTTCTTGTCCCGCAGAATGCCGGGCAATTCTGCGGCAGCAACTTCCGCAACTCCGCTGTCGATGTCAGTCCACAGCGACGCCATCATTGCCGTATCCTTCTTCGGCCAGGCGGTGTGCCAGAGTGTATAGATCGGTGAATGGAATTTCTGCAGTGCAGGCACCTGGGCCTTAACCTCCGCTGCGTGCGCATCGTGCGTGTCCTGCGCGCTGGTGACCCGGGGAGCACTGATCAGCGAGAGCCCGAGGAAGAGTGCGATCATCTGTTTCGCCATGGTACATTTCCTTCTCCATTCATGAATGATGCCGGAACTGCCTTCAACGTCTGAGACGCAGACTGGCGTGAACGGACGCGCCTCGTTTCTGTTCACTCCTGTGTCTGCGTCTCTGCGATGCTTGCCCTACCGGCAATCACCGGTACCGGCTGAGTGCTTTCATATAGTTTGCCCGTTCGAATGCGCTTGGATCCGCCACGGCCTTCTGACTCATGCTGCCGCGCATCTGTTTCACCGAGACGTATTCATGCTCCTGCATCCACCGGTCGAGGCCGGTCAACACCTCCGCGAGGTGCTGCGGGCCATGGTGCAGCAGGCTCGAGCAGAGCATGGTGACGTCCGCGCCTGCCATGATCAACTTAATGGCATCCTCCGCTGTATGCACACCGCTCGTTGCTGCCAGGCTGGCTTTGATCTGGCCGAACAGAATGCCGATCCACCTCAGTGGCAGCCGCAGTGACCGTGACGTGCTGAGTTGCACGTTCGGCACCACTTCCAACGCCTCAATATCCACATCGGGCTGATAGAAGCGGTTGAACAGCACCAACCCGTCGGCACCGGCCTCGTCGAGACGCCGCGCCATATGGGACATGGAGCTGAAGTACGGGCTCAGCTTAATCGCCACGGGGATTTTCACCGTCGCCTTGACCGCCTTGAGCACATCGATGTACCGTTGCTCCACGTCGACACCGGTCATCTGGGGGGCGGCGGGAATATAATAGACGTTCAGCTCCACAGCGTCGGCGCCTGCTTCTTCAAACTTCTTCGCGTACCGAATCCACCCGCCGGTGGAGACGCCGTTAAGACTCGCAATGACCGGAATCGAGAGGGCCTTCTTGGCCTTTGCCAGTTCCTTCACGTACTCCTCGGGGCCGAGGAAGTACTCGCTGGCTTCGGGCAGGTACGATATCGCTTCCGCGAAGCTTTCCGTCCCGCTCGAAAGATAGTGATCGAGTTCGGCCGCTTCGTGTTCTATCTGTTCTTCGAATATTGAGTGCATCACCACAGCAGCCGCCCCCGCATCCTCCAGCCGCTTCATGCTGTCCACCGCGCGTGTCAGAGGACTGGCAGAGGGAACCAGAGGGTTTTTCAGATGCAAGCCGAGATATGAGGTTGAGAGATCCATTGTATGAGATTCCTGTGTAGTTCGCGTTCGCTGTCAGTGCGTGCCGGCTGGCGTTGTGGCATTCCACTCTTTCGCCGCATCCTCAAACCACTCCCACCGGTGTTTTGCGTCTTCCTCCGCCAGTACCATCAGGCGCTTTGCCTCTTCGGGATTGCTCTTGGTGAGCATCTTGTACCGCGTCTCGAGGTATGCGTACTCCTCGAACTTCATCTTCGGTGGTTTCGAATCCAGCTTCAGAGGGTTCTTTCCTGCGCGGGCGAGCGCGGGATTGTACCGGTAGAGCGGCCAGGCGCCGCTGTCCACTGCACCCTTCTGGCTTACCATCCCCTTGGCCATGTCAATTCCATGGGCAATACAGTGGCTGTAGGCAATGATGATCGCAGGACCGTTGTAGGCATCCGCTTCGAGGAATGCACGGATGGTCTGCAGATCGCTGTGTCCCATCGCCACCTGGGCCACGTACACGCTGCCGTATGTCATGGCAATGCGCCCCAGGTCTTTCTTGGCGAGCGGCTTCCCGCCTGCGGCGAACTTCGCAACAGCAGAGCGCGGAGTCGATTTTGACATCTGGCCGCCGGTGTTCGAATAGACTTCAGTATCCAGCACGAGGATGTTCACGTTCTTACCCGACGCAAGCACGTGGTCAAGGCCGCCGAAACCGATGTCATACGCCCAGCCGTCACCGCCCATGATCCAGATGCTGCGCTTCACCAGGTTGTCCGCCAGCGAGAGCAGGCTTTTCGCATCAGGATCGTTCATGCCGGCGAGCTTCTGCTTCAACCCCACAACCCGGTTGCGCTGTTCGTGAACTCCGGCTTCGTCAGACTGGTTTGCATTCAGCAGGCCTGTGACCAGGTCATCGCCGATTGCGGATGCGAGTTTCTGCACAAGCTCACGCGCCATTTCCGCGTGCTTGTCGACGGTCAGCCGGATACCAAGACCGAATTCTGCATTGTCTTCGAAGAGCGAGTTGGACCAGGCGGTTCCGCGACCATCCTGATTCACCGTCCACGGTGTCGTCGGGAGATTCCCCCCGTAGATGGACGAACAGCCCGTGGCATTGGCAACAATCGTGCGGTCACCAAACAGCTGGCTGGCCAGCTTCACGTACGGCGTTTCGCCGCACCCGGAGCACGCGCCGGAGAACTCAAAGAGCGGCTGCAGGAACTGCGAACCTTTCACCGTGTCCACCTTCACCTGGCGACGATCGATATCCGGAATCGCAAGGAAGAAGTCGAAATTTGCCCGTTCCGGCTCGCGCAGGGCTCCCTGCGGGGCCATGTTGATGGCCTTTAGACGCGTTTCGGCTTTGTTCTTTGCCGGACACACTTCAACACAGAGCTCGCACCCGGTGCAGTCTTCGGGCGCAACCTGCACAGTATACTTCATCCCCTTGTATTCCGGTCCGCGGTAGTCGGTGGCCTTGTATGTTGCGGGAGCGCCGGCAAGCGACTTCGGACCATAGACTTTGGTCCGGATGGCGGCGTGCGGACAGACCATCGCGCATTTATTGCACTGGATGCATGTTACCGAATCCCACACCGGTATTTCCAGAGCGATATTCCGTTTCTCCCATTGTGTCGTGCCGAGCGGGAACGTGCCGTCCACCGGCATCGCGCTGACAGGCAGACTGTCGCCAAATCCGGCAATAATCGGCGCGGTCACTTCCTGCACGAACTCCGGCGCCCGTGCCGAAACGACCGGAGGCATGGCGATCTCGCTCGTCACCTTCGCCGGCACTATCACCTCGTGCAGATTCGCAAGCGTCTGATCGACCGCCTGGAAATTCTGCTGGACGATCTGGTCACCCTTTTTGCCGTAGGTCTTCTTGATGGAGTTCTTGATTGCCTCGATCGCCTGCTCGCGCGGCAACACACCCGAGATGGCAAAGAAGCAGGTCTGCATGATCGTGTTGATGCGCACGCCCATGCCGGTATTGTTCGCAACCTTGTAGGCATCAATGATATAGAACTTGATTTTCTTGTTGATCAGCTGCTCCTGGATGAGCTTCGGCAGGTGATCCCACACTTCATCGACGCCATAGATGCTGTTCAGCAGGAACGTGCCTCCCGGCAGACAGGGCTTCAGCACGTCGTATTTCTCGAGGAAGAACCATTGATGGCACGCGACAAACTTCGCCTGGCTGATCAGGTATGTCGAATGAATTGGGCGCGGTCCGAACCGGAGATGTGACGTGGTCGTGGAACCCGACTTCTTCGAGTCGTACACGAAGTAGCCCTGGGCCGAAAACTCCGTGTCTCCACCGATGATCTTGATGGAGTTTTTGTTGGCTCCGACGGTACCGTCTGCACCCAGACCATAGAATATCCCGCGGAACACGTCGTCGGCTTCAGTGGAAAAGCCATGATCGTAGTCGAGACTGTTGTTGGTGACATCGTCGATGATCCCGACCATGAAGTGATTCTTGGGGTGTGCCTTGGGGAGTTCGTCAAACACCGCTTTCACCATCGCCGGGGTAAATTCTTTCGAGGAAAGCCCGTAGCGGCCGCCGATAACCCTGGGCATGCTCGTCACCGGAGCAGTGCCGTTCATCAACGCCTCGTTGATCGCCATGACCACATCAAGATACAGCGGCTCGGCGGGAGCGCCCGGTTCTTTCGTGCGATCCAGCACCGCTATCTGCTTCACGGTTGCGGGGAGGGCATCCACAAAATGCTGGACCGAGAACGGACGGTACAGCCGGACCTTGATCAGGCCGACGTTTGCCCCCTTCGCGTTCAGAAACTCCACGGCCTCCTGCGCGGCTTCGGCACCGGAGCCCATCATGACGATCACGCGTTCGGCGGTGGGCGAACCGACATACTGGAACAACTTGTACTGACGCCCTACGACCGCCGCGAACTTGTCCATCGTCTTCTGGACGATATCCGGACAGGCTGCATAGAAGGGATTGCAGGTTTCGCGCGCCTGGAAGTACACATCGGGGTTCTGTGCGGAACCGCGCAGCACGGGATGCTCGGGAGAGAGTGCCCGTGCACGATGGGCGCGAACCAGGTCATCGCTGATGAGCGCGCGCATATCTTCATCAGTCAGCTGTTCGATCTTCTGCACTTCGTGCGAAGTGCGGAATCCGTCGAAGAAATGTATGAACGGCACGCGCGCTTCAAGCGTTGCCGCCTGCGCGATCAACGCCATGTCCATCACTTCCTGAACACTGTTCGAAGAGATCAATCCCCACCCGGTACTTCTGGTCGCCATGACGTCGCTGTGGTCACCAAAAATCGACAGTGCATGGGCAGCAACGGTGCGGGCGGAGACATGGAACACGGTCGAGGTGAGTTCGCCGGCGATCTTGAACATATTGGGAATCATCAACAGGAGACCCTGCGACGCCGTGAAGGTCGTCGACAGGGCGCCTCCCTGAAGGGCACCGTGGACCGCTCCGGCCGCACCGCCTTCACTTTGCATCTCAGTCACCGAGGGGACCGTTCCCCAGAGGTTCTTCCTTCCCTGGGCTGACCATTCGTCGGCCCATTCCCCCATGTTGGATGACGGGGTAATGGGATAGATGGCAATTACCTCGTTCAGCTTATGGGCGACATATGCCGCCGCTTCATTGCCGTCGATAGTCACCATGTTGCGTTTCATCGTTCTTCCTTAGATCGAGATTGACAAACGGATAAGCAGTTTGGGTATCCGGTGTGATACTGCGAATTGCATGCCAAAAATATACGCAATTCCTGCGAAATATGGCAGGTGGGAAGAAAGAATTCCGAGAAATGAGAAAAATTTCCGCTTTTCTGTTATCCGGCGAGTGCACGCCACAGAGTCGCCACTGCGAAGCAGACGGCGAATCCCATGGCGAGCGGGATGACCGTGGCCAGCGCGGCCCATTTCACGCTGCCGGTCTCTTTGTAGATCGTGTAGATGGTTGTCGAACAGGGATTGTGCAGCAGACTGAAGAGCATGAGGTTGATGCCGGTGAGTGCAGTCCATCCGCCGGCATGAAGAATTGAAGCCGTCGTCGTGGCGGAGTCAGCTTCGAACATGACGCCCGCACCTGCACCAACTCCGGTAAGCGTCGAAGTTGTCAGGACGGTTAACATGAGTACCGTGGGCACAACAATCTCGTTTGCCGGAATCGCGATGATATAGGCGAGCAATATCACGCCATTGAGTCCGAGCAGAAGCCCGAACGGGTTTGACCAGTTGATGAAATGCTCGGCCACCGAGATCCCGCCAATGTGTACATTCGCTACCACCCAGATGACAAATCCTGCGGGCACTGCGAACACGATGGCACGCCACAGGACATACAGCGTGCGGTCAATCAGCGACGTGTAGAGCGTCCGCAGTATCCGCGGCGGCCTGTAGGGAGGCAACTCAAGACTGAACGCCGATGCCTCCCCTTTGAGGACTGTGCGAGAGAGCCCCCAGGAGACCACGAGGCTGAGTACCACACCAAGTACAGCAACCACGACAACAGCCCCTGCCGAGACGACTCCGGCAAGATACGGCGGTGCCAGGGCACCGACGAAAATTCCCGCCACAAGGATTTGCGTCGGCCAGCGTCCGTTGCAGAGGGAGAAGTTGTTGGTGATGATGGCAATCAGCCGTTCCCGCGGGCTGTCTATGACGCGTGCCGCGACAACGCCGGCTGCATTGCAGCCGAAACCCATGGTCATTGTGAGCGATTGCTTGCCATGGGCGCCTGCATGCCGATACAGCGCATCCATGTTGAACGCAACGCGCGGGAGGTATCCAAAGTCCTCCAACAGCGTGAAGATCGGGAAAAAGACCGCCATGGGAGGAAGCATAACGCTCACGACCCAGGCGCCGGCAAGGTAGCCGCCGTCGATGAGAAATCCGGAAAGCCACCCCGGGAAGCCGAGGCCCGCTGCACCCTGCTTCAGCCACGGGTGAATCGTGTCCAGCAAAATCGACGCAAGAAATGCCGAGGGGATATTGGCGCCCACAATCGTGACCCAGAATACCACCGAGAGCAGTAATACCATGACAGGGAATCCGAGCCAGCGGCTTGTCACGATGCGGTCGATCGTCCTGTCCAAATCGAAGCGTTGCGCATCGCCGCTCCGCGTCACGGCGCGATCGGCGATCCGTGCGGCGTCCGCGTAGATCCCCTCCATCAGCGAGTCGTGATAATCCTCGCCGAGCTTCCAGCGCAGTGCGTTCGCCTCGGCGAGAACGGTGTCCGGCGTTGTCCGTACCGGTGTCATGCGGTCACCTCTTCTGCAATGGGCGCGCCGGTCGTGTGATTGCTGACGACCGTCCTGAGTTCCCCGGATTGTACCGCCTCGATCATTCGCTGGTCACCTTCGAGAAGCCGGAGGGCAACCCACCGCGCGTTCGGCAGGTCAGGGAAAAGCTTTCGGACCCGTGCCGTCACGGCATCCAGGGCTTCCGCAACGTCACGGGGGAGTGTGTGCACGCGATGCGGCCGGCACACGAACGTCCCGGAGGCCACCTCAAAGATGCTCTGCAAAAGCGCGTCCATACCCTCACGCTGCCGCGCAGCGGTAAGGACGACCGGTATTCCCAATTCTTTCGCGAGTATCCGCTGGTCCACCGAAATATTGTGCCGGCGGGCTTCATCCATCAGGTTCACACAAAGCACTGCACGGTCGGTGATTTCAAGCACCTGGAGAACAAGGTTGAGATTGCGTTCGAGGCGCGTCGCATCGGCAACGATCACTGTGACATCAGGCCTGCCGAAGAGGATGAAATCACGCGCGACTTCTTCGTCGGCGCTCATGGACAGCAACGAGTAGGTACCCGGAAGGTCGACGAGCTTGAACTTCTTGTCGCCATAGGCGAATCCGCCTTCGG
>DAINBR010000004.1:26183-27618 GCA_036732865.1 Bacteroidota bacterium
GGGTGACGGTTTTGCCGGGCCAGTTCCCCGTGTGCTGGCGGAGCCCTGTCATGGCATTGAACACCGTGCTCTTTCCGGTGTTGGGATTGCCGGCCAGAGCGATGACATAGTCGACGTCGGTGATGGTGATGCCGAGCCGCGTCAGATGCCCGGCATTGAACGCCGGACAGGTTGCACATGCCTCAGGCGTAGGCTGTATGGCGGTCGCGGTTTTTTTATCCGCTGTTGTCATGAAGCCCGGCTCCTCACGAAAATCTGCGACGCCTGTTCGCGGCGCAGGGCCACCAGGGCGCCGCGCACACGGTACGCAATCGGATCACCGGCAAAACCCTCCATTTCGGCTCTGATAACGGTACCCGGCACAATGCCAAGATCCATCATCCGCCGGCGTTGCTGGCCGCGGCATGCACGCGAAATACTCGTCACTTGAACTTCCTCGCCGGATTTCACCGATGCCAGCGTGGTGAAGGGGCCTTGCACCCGGCGTTCTTCCGCAAGAGGCGCCACGGTAATCGTCCGGGCCAGCAGAGGCGCCAGGATCACCTCTTCACCGTTGACATCAAGTCGCATGCGTTCCGCATTTACTTCCAGTACCTGCAGCTGCATACCGGGATAGAATCCGAGCGCGGAAATCTGAGCGTAGACCTCGCGGGGTTCGTCTTCAATATGCACGATGCCGGCAACTGCACCCTGGCCGAGCGATGTGAGCGGTATCCCCAGCTGCTCGGGAACGTCTCCTTTCGCCGAAGGGATGGGATCACCGTGAGGGTCAAATTGCGGATTGCCGAGCTGGGCCGCGAGCGCATCGGCTTCCGCCGGTGACATACGGTGCTCTTGCAGTTCGGCTTGCTGGTGCCAGTCCACCTCACGTACGCCGGTCTCGTCCGCAAGGTACCGTTCCCAGAGACGGTGGATGCGGATGACTCTCAGCGCATACGCACGTCCTCCGGAAGTCAGGCGAAGGGAGGCTTGATCCGGACGGAGCAAGCCGGCGGAATCCAACCGCGACACAAGCTGGGCGGCTGCATCTGTTGAGAGAGAAAGAGAGCCCGCAATGCTTTCAATGGTACAGGCAACGCCGCGGTATTCGCAGTCGTAGGCATGCTTGAGCGCATCCTCCACTGCGGAGCGTGTTTTGCCGGCATTCCTGTGTATCCATCGGGCGATCAGTCCGGAACGCGGATACAGGACGACCACCGCAGAAACCAGCAGGCATATCAATACTATGAGGAAAACATTCAGTGGAGTCATCGTATACAATACAACAACGCAGTCGAATGGGGGTTCCGTGAAACTTCCACGTAATGGTACGAGGATTCCCGGACAAGTCCAAAAATAACACACGAGAGGCCCAAGGATAGCACCTGACAGATCCAAGAACGGCAAAGGAGCGACGACGGTCGCTCCTTTGGGATCCCCTCGCGGCGTATGGCGG
>DAINBR010000005.1:0-27301 GCA_036732865.1 Bacteroidota bacterium
GCCATGCTTGAGGGAGCGGGTTTTGAAGTCATTGACCTGGGTGTGGACGTTTCTCCGGAGAAATTCATCACGGCGTTGAACGAACGCCACGCCGGCCTCGTCGCAATGTCCGCCCTTCTGACCACCACGATGAATTCCATGAAGACGACGGTTGATGCAATTGCGGCGGCCGGAGTGCGGAACAAGGTCAAGATCATGATTGGTGGTGCGCCGGTGACGCAGAAATACGCCGATGAGATCGGCGCCGACGGGTACAGCAGCAATGCCAACGCAGCGGTCGCGCTTGCGCGGAAACTCTCTGCCGCCTAGGATCCGCACAATGTCTTCCTTGCTCGCACAGCTGCTCGGCCCGGATCCGGTCATTACCGACGGTGCATGGGGTACACAACTGCAGGCATTGGGTCTGCCCGCCGGCCTGTGTCCCGACGGCTGGAATCTCACTCATCCGGACCTGGTGCGCCAGGTGGCCCAAAGCTACGTGGACGCAGGGAGCAAGGTGATCCTGACCAATACCTTCAGGAGTAACAGGATCACCTTGACGGCACACGGGCTTGCAGACCGCGTTCTCGAGATCAATCGTGCCGGAGTGGAGATCTCGCGCGGAGCCGCAGGTTCACGGGCCAAGGTGTTCGCATCCATCGGGCCGACGGGGAAGATGCTGATGATGGGAGAAGTGAGCGAGGAGGAAGTCTTCAACGCATTTGTGGAGCAATCGTCGGCACTTGCTGCCGCGGACGCGCTGGTCATCGAGACGATGTCCGACCTCGAAGAAGCACGTATCGCCGTCCGCGCGGCGAAGACCGTCGGTCTGCCGGTTGTCGCGTCGATGGTCTTCGATTCGGGGAAAAACAAAGACCGCACCATGATGGGAGCGACGCCGGAGGAGGTGGCCGAAGCGCTCACCGAAGCGGGGGCGGATGTGATCGGTGCGAATTGCGGGCTGGGGATGGAGGGCTACATCCCTGTTGCGCAACGTCTCCGCATGGCTACACCATTACCCATCTGGATCAAGCCCAACGCAGGCCTCCCGGAGCTTGTTGACGGCCACATCGTGTACCGGACCACTCCTGCCGAGTTTGCACGCCAGGCGGAGGCATTGCGGACGGCCGGCGTGGCATTTGTCGGCGGGTGCTGCGGGACCTCCCCCGAATTTATCCACGCACTGCAGAAAGTATTGCGGCCCTGATCTCCCGGCGCCCGCAGCCCGAATCCCATGAAACTGAAACTCGTCGCGTGCGAGGTTCTCTATCGTGAGCTCTGCGCGCTGATATCCCGCTCGCCGCATCAGGTCGATTTCGCAGTCCTGCCAAAAGGACTCCATGATATCGGTGCCGACGGGATGCTCGCCCGTCTGCAGGCCGCCGTGGACGCTGCTGACACGCCGGGGTATGACGCCGTGCTCATGGGTTACGCCCTCTGCAACAACGGCATCAGCGGGCTCCGCGCGCGCACGCTCCCTCTCGTCATACCCCGCGGCCATGATTGCATGACCCTCTTTCTGGGCAGCCGCGAACGCTGCCAGCAATATTTCAACGACAACCCGGGCACCTACTTCCTCACGTCGGGGTGGATCGAACGCGGAGAGGCCTCCGGTGAGCTCAGACAACTCTCGATAGCGAACAAGAACGGGATGGATTTGAAGCTCGCACAACTCGCGGAGAAGTATGGTGAAGATAATGCACAATACCTCTACGACCAGCTGTGCGACACGACACGCAACTATCGGCAGATTACCTACATTGCCATGGGCGTCGAACCTGACGACCGCTTTCACAAACAGGCGGAGGCCCGCGCACACGAACATGGATGGAGGTTCGACCCCGTGCAGGGCAATCTCGCGCTCCTCGAACACCTTGTGAATGCGGTGTGGGATGCCGGGGAATTTCTTGTCGTGCCACCGGGCCATCGCGTTGTCACCACTTACGACGAACGCATCATCGACGCCGAACCCGCCTCAGAATGAACGATACGGTCCGCATTCAACTCCGCCCGATGGGCGCTGCATTCGACGCCCTTCGCGGCACGCCCCTACAAGACGTGCTCTTTCCCTTCGGTGTGGAATTCCCATGCGGCGGAAAGGGGAAATGCAAAGGATGCCGTGTTCGTGTCATCGAAGGATCCCTGCCGATCACTCACGAACAGGAGCGGATGCTCACGCCGGAGGAACGTGCGGCCGGCTGGCGTCTCTCCTGTCAGTGCAACGCTGACAGTGACCTGGTCCTGGAACTCGCGCAGTGGGAAGCCCAGATCCTTGCCGACACGACCAGTTTCTCCTTCGTCCCGAAATCCGGCTTAGGCATCGCGATTGACGTGGGAACGACTACTCTCGTCGCACAACTTCTGGATATGGAGCATGCTGAAGTCCTTGCCGTGAGGACCGCCCTCAACCCTCAAGCCAGATTTGGTGCTGACATCATGTCGCGCGTGGGATACGCCGTCCACGAGGACGGGCAAGCCAGACTCGTGGAGTCCGTCCGCCGACAGCTCGGGAAAATGGTTGAGGAGTTGATCCAGGGGGCAGGCGGGCGAACCGATCCCGTGCAGGATATCGTCCTAGTCGGCAACACCGTCATGCACCATCTATTTTCCGACCATTCCGTGGAGCCCCTATCGCATTATCCGTTCGAACCGGAACACCTTGGAGGGACGACATTCGATGCCCGGGAGCTCGGGTGGGTTCTGCAGGGAACACCGCTGGTGCGGTTCCTCCCAAACATCGGGGGATTCGTCGGCAGCGATATCCTGGCAGGTGTTTTTGCCACAGGACTGCACAACGCCGATCGACCGCATGTCCTGGTTGACCTCGGTACCAACGGTGAAATAGTAATCGCAAATCGCCGGCAAATGCTCTGCGCCTCCACCGCAGCGGGTCCGGCGTTCGAAGGTGCCGGTATTTTCATGGGTATGCGTGCATCGACAGGCGCCGTATCGGCTGTACGCACCAACAATGGACAGCTCCTCTGTCACGTGCTCGGGAATGTTCCCCCCCGCGGGATATGCGGGAGTGGCCTGGTGGACGCGGTCTCGTGCGCACTGGAATTAGGGTGGGTCCTGCCGGGTGGCCGCCTGGCGGGCGGGGTACAGTCGCTCATGCTGTGTGACCCCGTCAGACTATCGCAAACAGACGTCCGGGAGCTTCAGCTGGCAAAAGGTGCCATCGCGGCAGGGATCCGGTTGCTGCTGCGCGAATTCACACTTGAGGACTCGGAGATCGAACGGGTGCATCTTGCGGGTGCCTTCGGCAACTATGTCGATACCGCGAGCGCCCGGCGCATCGGGTTGTTGCCTTTTACCACGGACCAGATTCATCCGGCGGGCAACACTGCGCTGCTCGGTGCCAAGATGGCGCTGTTCGTCGACCCGTCCGCATTTGATGCCCTCGCCCGCCGCATCGCTCACGTTTCGTTAAGCGGACTGCCGGATTTTCAGGATGTGTATGTCGAACAGATGTTATTCCCCGCGAACATAGAGAGCACATCAGCGTGAAAGGGCAGTCTATGACCGCAACACCCCAACTGGTCGCAACGATTCTCTCTGCACCCGGCCGTCTTTTCATGCCCATCATCACCTTCCCCGGCGCGCGACTCGCGCACACCACTGTCCGCGAAATGGTCACCGACCCGGTTAAGCAATGCGCGGCATCGGAGGCACTGCAGGCGCAGTTCCAGACTCCCTTCGTTCTCTCAGCGATGGATTTGAGTGTTGAGGCGGAGGCCTTTGGGGCAACAATCAGGATGGACGACTGGGAAGTTCCCTCTGTGGTGGGCCGTTTCCTCACAGATGGTGGCGGAATCGGGGCATTGCCGATCCCGAGGATCGGAACGAAGCGTACCGGGGTTTATCTCTCAACCGTACGACGTCTTCGTGCACGTGTCGGCGGCGCGCTGGTTCTCGGCGGGATGATCGGTCCCTTTTCTCTGGCAGGGCGACTCTTTGGTGTGAGTGAGGCGCTGGCGGAAACCATGGGCGAGCCGGAACTCATGCACACACTCCTGGAAAAGACGACCGATTTTCTTGTCTCCTATGCGCGCGCCTTCAAGGAGGCGGGTGCTCACGGAGTAATCATCGCGGAGCCCACAGCGGGATTGATGTCACCGGCGTCGTTCCGGCAGTTCTGCACACCTTACGTCCGCCAGATCGTCACGGCGGTAAACGATAACGACTTCCAGGTGATCCTGCACAACTGCGGGGCCAGGATCGTTCACCTTGCACCGAGCCTTGAGACCGGCGCGCGTATCTTTCATTTCGGAAAGCCGATGGACATCGTCGCTGCGCTGGGACAAGTTCCGGACGACGTGGTCCTTTGCGGAAACCTCGATCCGTCGGAGGTTTTCGTCAATGGAACGGTAGCGGAAGTTCGAATGAAGACGGAGAAGCTGCTCGCGGCCACGGCACAGCACACGAACTTCGTGATCTCATCGGGGTGTGATGTTCCTGCTCAGGTGCCGATGCAGAACCTCTGGACATTCTTTGCGGCGGAAGCAGGCTAGAAGAACGTGTAGTACGGCTGCCCTTTCGCCATGCGTTGCACGAGAAGCGCGAGCTCGCGCGAGTGGTAGTCTCCCCACATTGTTGCTTCTCCACAAGGTATTTTGCTCCCCTCCGGCACGTGATCCCACCCGTTGGGACGGTGGTACACCGAGTGCAACACCAACCCTTCGTGTGCGGCATCGGTTGACAGATAAGGCTTCCCGAAAAGGATCTTTGCCACTGTGAGCCCCGCCTGAGTGTAACGGTGCCCCTTGGGGTTCTTCCCGGTTTTTGAAAGAAAATTCCCCAGACGGATGAGTCCCTGTGCTGCAATTGCCGCTGCGGAACTGTCCACCGGCTCGTGATCATTGTACGGGTCGGCGGGGCGGTTGAGATAATCGCTCAACCGCACCAGCCCGGGCGCGCCGGTGTCCCAGTACGGGATGCCATCGACGGGCGTCTGTGAGAGATAGAACTCGGCGACGGCAACCGCCGTATTGAGGTATCTTTTCATGACATCTTCCTTCGACTCTCCGAACGCGAAGTCGGCTCCGGAAAGCGTATCCAGAAATTCGAGCAGCTCTGCGAAGCCGCAGAGAATCCATGCATGGCCCCGTGTCCATGTGCTGAACGGCGAATATCCCTGTTGAGAACTGGGGCAACGGTAGGACCCGTCGTTCAGGTTGAAGATCGCCTCGTGCGCGACCCTGCCCCGGACATCGTAGGCATCGCGGCCTTCGCCGTAATAAACGTTGAACTTGGCCGTTGTGTCGGCGTGGCGGATGAGACGGTCCAGAAGCGATATCTTCCGGTCCTTCTCACCCATCAGCACATGGCCGAGCCGGTACGCAAGCGCGAGAACACGGAGGGAGCGCACCGTATCGGCAAAGAGCGAGTGCGGCCCGTTGAAGGAGTAAATGTACCCCTGACCGTTCCCCAGATCGGTCCACCGCGCAGCCTGAACTGCACCGCTGACCTTCAGGGCCAGAGCATAGAACGCCCGTTCCCAGGAGTTTTCGGGTATCCTGCCTTCGTTCATGAGCCGCAGCAAATTGCCGTACGTACTGATATTGTTGAACCCGTGATCATGCACGCCGATGTGACTTACATGTGTGGCCATGTATTGGAGTGTCGCATCGCGTCCGATAGCGAGGAATTGTTCATCACCGGTCGCGTCAAACTGGAGAACGGCCGACCCGAATTGGAAGCCCTGTGTCCATTCGGTCCACCCCCGTGATGTGTATTCACCCCGCACGGTGAATACCGGCGTGCCGCGAGCGGGATCCCACCGCTTCCGGAGAGCGTCTATTTTCTTCGCCGAAAGGGAGAAGAGATCATCGATCCCGGGAAGGAGCTTGTCGGGGGTGAGAGTCGTATCGATAGTGATCATGATCGTAGTTCAGGTGAGTGTTGATATTAGAATCTTCTGAGATGCATCCCGCCGTCCAGATAGATCACACTGCCGGTGGAATACGGAAAGGCACCTGTCACCAGAGCACCGACAGCTTTCCCGACGTCTCCGGGACTGCCCCAGCGGTTTTGGGGCACAAGCCCTTCGCCCATCATCCTGTCGTACTTTTCCTTCACGACACTCGTCATATCCGTCGCCATGATACCCGGCCGCAGTTCGAAGACATGGATGCGCGAGGAGGCGAGCCGGAGGGCCCAGAGTTGTGTCACCATGGCAAGACCCGCCTTGGAGATGCAGTACTCACCCCGGTTGAGAGACGCGGTATTCGCCGATATGGAGGAGACATTCACAATCGAGAAACCGTGGGCGAGCAACGGATCGGGGCGCTGTGTGAGCCAGTAATTGACGACCGCCTGGGTAAGAAAGAACGGGCCTTCCAGGTTCACCTGCATGACGCGATCGAAGGAGTCGGGAGATGTTTCGGTCACGTCCGCACGCACCAGCGGGCCGACCCCTGCGTTGTTGACCAGCACATCAATTCTTCCCAACGCACCAAGCGTTTGGTCGACGAGCCGGACCCGGTCAGCCTGTACACCCATATCGGCCTGGAACGGGATGAACTTCTGGTCAATCTGAATCTGCCGAGAACGGCAGTTCTCGACAGTCTCGCTCGCGGCGGTGGCGTTCCCGGAAAAATTGACTACGACGGAGAATCCCAGTTCCGCAAGTTGCACGGCGATGCCCCGGCCCAATCCGCGGCTTGCGCCAGTGACGACGGCAACCGGAGTAGTATCAGCCACGAGATGCTCCTTTCTGCGACAGGTGAAGACGCTTGAGCGCTCGATCTCTCGTGCCGGCATCCGCGAGATCGCGATACAATTCAGGCCTGCGGGATGCCACCACCGCCATCGTGCGAGGGTGGGGCTCATTGAAATAGAACTGCGTCACGCGTCCCTGCGAGACGTCCAGATCAACCGTCAGGACCCCGGTGCGCCGACCGAGATCGGCAAGGACCAATCCGTCTCTGCCGATGAGACTGGTGCGTCCGATCATTTTGCCGGGCATCCAATGTCCTTCAGGATAACCATAGCAGGCGGACAACAACGGGAGCCCGGTATCGATGGCCCGCGCCCGGTATCGAATCTCCCAGTCCACTTCCCCCCAGCCGGATTGCACGTGGGGAAAGAGGAGAAGTTCCGCTCCGCGCACCATGAGTACCTGTGCGACCTCGGGATACTCGATGTCCATGCAGGTCATGATGCCAATGCGCACACAATCGAGTATGAAGACAGGAAGATCATCGCCCCGTTGCATCCCCAGAACCTGTTCCGGCTGTGTGGCATGGGACTTCTGGTAGCACCCCAGAATTTCGCCCTTCCGGTCGAAGACCACAGCCTGGCTTGAAACCGCCCCCCGCCAGGTGCCGTACATCGGCATGACCACATTCATCCTGTACTTCGCCGCGGCCCGTCCGATCAGCCGCGTGAACTGTCCTGGTATGCTGTCAGGAACGTAGTCCCTCTTCCGTGATGAGGTGGACCGGTGATCGAGGTTCGCATACTCGCCGAACAGCACGAGGTCGGAACACCGTTCTCCGGCGATCCGCAGGAACGACAGAATCTCTTTGCGATTTCTGGCCCGGCGCGCGGCCGCAGTGCCTCCCTCCACGACGGCAGGAAGCTGAGCGGCGCTCACCCTGATGATGCGGTTCATTGGTGCTTCTCCCTGTTCTCTGCCTCTGTCGCTTTGACCTGCTTGCGGAAATACCAGACCATCATCCCCCCGATGAGCGTGGTCCCGAGTCCAAGAGCAGCGCTCAGGACATGCACCTGAGGTGCGGCAGGGACGACTGCAAGACCGAGCACGGTGAGACCGATAGCCCCAGTCATGATGCCGACAAGCCGGTACGATTCCACGGCATTGGCGGACCACCGCAATGATTCGTCTGTCACGGGGGTCCGTAAATCTGCATCGAAGGCCTCTCGCACACGTGTTTTCTCCGCATCCCGTTCCTTCCAGAACTTTGACAGGAAGAACACCAGGGTTGAAAGGCCGACACCGCCAAAAATGTTCACCTCGTACTGGTGCGGCGTCACGTCAATCACAACATTCGCGATAAGGACAAACACGAGTCCCGCGGTCGCGGAGGCACCTGCAGACCATGACGGTGTTTTCCGGAAGATCAGGCCAAGCATGACCGGAGTGAACATCGAAGGGCCAAACCAGGAGTAGTACATGAGTGCAAAATCGAACACTCCCTTTGAGCGCTGGACGATAATCGCCGTGATAATCGCAAGGATGCCAAGCGTAAACGCCGTCAACCTGCTCATCAACAGTTGCTCGTTCTGAGGAGGGACAGCACCCCGGACGACCGTACGCAGACGCACGTACACATCGCGCACGAGAATGGAGCCTAGGTAGTTCAGCTGAGTATCAATGGATGTCATCGTGGCTGCCAAAATGGCGGAGATAGTAAGCCCAATCAGACCGTTGGGAAGAAGTGTCAGCGCCAGCGTCACATAGGACGCCTCTGCCGGGACAGTAAGTTGAGGCCACATGTGCGCCATGTCCGGAAACATTACACGGGCGGCCATGGTCGGCGCTATCCAGAAGAACGGCAGAAAAAGGCTCAGGACGGCGCACAGGACGGCCATCTTTCTCGAATCGCGCTCTGTTGGGACGCTGTAGTATCGCTGGCCGATGTGCCATGAAGCATTGTACCCGATAAAGGTACTCAGGAAGTAAGCAGCGTAGAATTCCGGGCGCGTGAACAGATCGCCCAGACTTAAATATTCGGCTGGAGCCTCCGCGAAGAGACGATGCACGCCCGACAGCATGCTCCCCGATCCAAGTGCCATGAATGCCAGCGGGAAGATCAACAGGCTGACCACAAGGATGATAAAGAACTGGAGAGAGTCCGTGATCACTACCGCCCAGAGCCCGCCGGCACTAGTATAGATAAGCATGACAACGCCGGTAATGATCATGGATGCTTCAAGTCCCGTCAAACGAAAGAGCCCCAGGTCTACCGACCAGCCCATGATACCCAATGCTGATGCAACGAAAATGCAGAGGATATAGATCCCCAGACCAAGCCCCATGATGGAGGGAACAATCGACAGGAGCGTATAGTAGTAGGTCGTGCCTTGCGAAAACCGTTTGGTCAGGAACTCCATCGGCGAAGAGAGGCGTGACCGGCGCCAGAGGGTCGCATACACGAAGTACCCCAATCCGTAGCCCCAGAACGCGCTGGTAAACATAATGACCGCGCCGCCGCCATACTTGTACGTGAATCCTGCTGCGCCGACGAACATAAAAGCTGAAAAGCCGGCCACGAATGTCGAAAGCCCGGAAATCCACCAGGGGATTTTTCCACCCCCTTTGAAAAAATCATCCACGGTCTTGTTGAAACGTGTCAGATATATGCCGACTCCGGTGAGCAGGAGCAGGTAGCCGGCTATCACCAGCAGGTCCAGGATGTTGACCTGTTTGATTTCGCTAATGAGCATGGGGATCAGATCTCTGTTGGGTCAAGTGGGGAATGAGTTGTGTTATGAGTTGTGCTGTTCTCCTGCGGACATGATACCGGGCCTGCCCCATAGCTTCCTGCACACCGGTATCTCCGCCCACAAGGGCGGCAAGCCCCAGGAAACCCTCCGGTCCCACAAAATCACTTTGTGTCCCTGTGATATCACCGACGATTGCGGCGACGGGAATCCCACTTCGACGGGCACGGGATAGCACACCCGAGAGTACTTTGCCGTAGCGCGTTTGTGCATCAATCCTCCCTTCCCCTGTCACCACGAGATCGGCGCCGGCCAGCGCCGCATCAAACCCTGTCTGATCGAGAACGATGTCAATCCCGGAACGGAGAGTCGCCCCACAGAATGCCACGAGCCCTGCACCGAGACCGCCTGCGGCGCCGCTGCCGGGAACATCCTGAACATCGATGCGGATCGTCTCGAGGATCAAATCCCGGTATTTCGCAAGAGCTGCCTCCAGAAGGACAACACCGCCGGGTGAGGCCCCTTTCTGCGGTCCGAATATAGCCGAGGCGCCTTCGGGACCCAGGAGAGGGTTGCGGACATCGCATGCGACAAGAACGGTCGCCCCCGCGATGCGCGTGTCGACTCCGGCAATATCTATCGACGCAAGGCGCGCAAGTGCGGCACCCCCGGGGGGTAGTTCATTTCGCGTGCCGTCCCGGAGCCGCACGCCGAGTGCCTGCGCCATCCCTGCGCCTCCGTCATTCGTCGCGCTCCCGCCGATCCCGACAATCAGAGTGCGTGCCCCGCAATCGAGTGCACAGCTGATAAGTTGACCTACACCGAACGTAGTCGTGATGCTGGGATCACGTCGTTGCGGCGGTACCAGGCCGAGTCCGGCGGCTTCTGCCATCTCCAAGATGGCGCTCCGTGTGGATTGTACATATCCCCAGCGGGCCTCGACCGTCTGGTTTGGAAGAGGCCCGGCCACCTTCGCCCGCCGGAATTCCCCGCCCAGCACTGGCAGCAGCACATCCAGCAATCCCTCACCGCCGTCAGACAGCGGCATCAGCGTGACCGGAGCCCGGGGGATGACGTCACGAACCCCCTCCCCCATGGCTTCAGCCGCCTCCTGCGCACTGAGCGTCCCTTTGAAGGAATCCGGGGCAACAAGTACCGCAATGTCCCGACCGCGCTCTATCTCTTTGCCTCCTTTGTGAACCCCGGAACCCGCCACTGGTAATCGGGGTCGACGTACGGTTCGTCGTTCTCGTGACCCGTGGCCAGTGCGATCTTGCGTTTCAACAAGTCCCCGAAGTTGCTGTAATAAATGAACGTGGTTTCCGCCACGCCCGAGATCAGAAGCCAGTTTGTGGTGGAGGTTTCCCAGAGCTCCAGGAGATCGCGGGTATTCTGAATGTCGTCAAGCACCATCTTCCGCAGCAGCTCACGACACTCTTTCTTCTTCGCCGCATCGTTGGTCGACAGGTACGTGTGCACGCCTGCAACCCAGGCCGTCACTGCATATTCCGTTCTGTACCAGTAGAGCAATCCTCGCGTCCGGTCATATTGATCCCGGGCACAGGCACGGGCGTGTTCAGTGGATGCACGGTCAAGGAGGGATTTTGCCAATGCAACCGCGCGCTCCATTCTCGGGAACAGATCTTCGTCCATGTGCCTCACAGAGAGCCAGGCCCGTTCGGGATCACAGAGGTCAAAGCCAACATCGTAGCGGAAGTCGACCCTCGTCCGGTTGTGCGTCGTCGCCAGGAGAAAGTCCTCGTAGTACGCGCGATCGGATTCCGGAATAGCATCGATATCAGGAACGATTGACCGGATGAACAGCCGGTACCAGACACTCCATCCGGAATAGATCCACATGGGGATCGGGAAATAGGTGTACGCATCCTCGGTGATCTCCCAGAGACGCACCAGGTCGGCGGCGAGTTCGGGTCCAATCCATTCCGCGGCTTTCTTCAGGAGCAGCGAGGGCAAATCAAGGTTCCGGTCAAACTGGAATGCCCGCACAACTTCCTGGTTGATGTTGTAGGGAGCGAGGGACGGCTGCGTGGCGCCGCCCATATAGGCCGCCGTTGTCACGCGCAATGCCGCCATGTCGTGCAGTTTTCTGTAGACCAGGCCCGGGAAAGCTGTGCCGATGATCGGATCGTGATTCTGGAGAACGCCGGGGACGCAATAGACATCTGCGCGCGATCCTTTTTTTTCGAGGTCGTCGAGCACTGCTCGCTCCTGCTCCACGAACGTGCAGTACAGTGCCGTGCCGTGTATCTGCGGGACCTCCTCGTAGCGCGGATGTTTGTAGGCGAGATCCCATCCCTTGGTCAGAAGTGATGAGACTTCGACATCAAGCCCCTCTTCGAGCATACTCCAGATGTAGTCGTGCTCTTCCCAGAACGGTTCGAGCCTGATGAGCGTCCGGAACCGCGGATTCACACGCCGGCCCGCATCCCTCAGGGTTTTGATGAAGCGGACGAGGTTGAATGCCGCGGCGGAGGCTATATCCTTCGCAGCCAGCCATTCGCGCACGAGGTACCCGCCGCCGTTGCGTCCTACATAGAGGGAGCTCGTGTACTCGAAACCGGCACCACTGTCATTCGACCAGACCGAAAGGTAGTCCAGGCGCGGCACCTCATGCATGAGATTTTCCATCATTTCGGAATAATGGTCCAGAACCACGGGATGTGCCACCGAGAGATTGAAGCGCGGCCTGAAGCTGCGCATCGGATGGTCGACCCGCGCGCCACGCAGAACGGGATAGCGCTGCAGCAATTCATCGGGTACGGACCGGGGCTCGAAGCAGACCAGCCCGGGGATCAGCCCATATTTCTCGGCCAGCGCCGCGTTGTTCTTCAGGTTGTTGAGGTTCGCCTGCAGGTAGTCGCTGTCATAGATTCCCTTGTTCAAGCGGCTCGTGACGAATTGGTCGAGCGCCGGACAGTACGTGTAGAAGCGGTGGAGCAATTCACCTCTGGGACCGGTCTCCAGGGGCACCGGAAATGCAAGGCCGTTTACCTCCGCGTACGTCGAGCCCATCCTCGCCAGTGTTTTGAAGTGCTCTTCCTTATTGAAATTCCGCACCGTACGGGCGACCTGAGTCAGGAAGATATCATACACAGGCCGCACGCCGGGAAATGTCGGGATGAGGATCTTCCCATCGCGGAATGCAGCAACATCCAGCGAGGCCCACTCATCCTGCACGAACGTCCAGACCTGATACAGGAGATGCGTGTGTGAGGCCAGCAGTTCCATCCCCTCTCCCTTGACACGAGCCATCAGCCACCGTTCCTGGCTAGCCAGAGCCGGATGGATTGCCTTCCACGCCGCGGAGTCGCCGACAACGGCGACGCGCACGGTCCGGGAAGCAACCGAGAGGCCGGGAGACCGGCGGACATTGGCCGACGGACACGAAGTACTCCGCATTTCGTTGGCGACAGTCGATTCGACGAGTGGGCCGGATGGATGGATGTCAATGACTGTGACAGTCGTCAAGAATTGTTTGAGTGTCGGCATATCCAGCACCTTTCTGAGAACGGGGGTTAAGGGACGATGAATTCACTAATGGCCACAGACGGAAGAAGCGACAGAATATCCTGCATTGAGACGGACGAGATATCCCAGACCGCGGCATTTGCCGCGCCGGCAGCAGCACCAAAGCAGATGCTGCCCGGATGGTCCCATCCGCGTGACAATCCATACAGAATCCCGGCCAGCATGCTGTCACCGGATCCCGTCGGATTCACGGTAGTGACAGTCGGCGGTGTGATTTTCCAGCACCCCGCCCGGCTTGCTGCATAACACGGCCGGGGTCCATCGGTGAGAACGGCCAACGCGATTCCTTGTTCTACGAGCGCAACCAGCGCGTCTACCACGTCGCGTTCGCGTTCCAGCGGTGCGCCGGCGCTGCTCCGGTACTCCTCGCGGTTCACCTTCATCACCTCCGGTACCTCAGCCAGCGCAAGGTGCAACGGCGTGCCATACGTATCCAGCGCAGTCCGGACGCCTCGTGTGCGCGCTTCCCGCAGAAGGTCGGCGTACACGTAATCGGTTGCCGCCGAGGGTGAGCTGCCACAGCATGCCAGCCACTGGCTGTCGGCCAAGAGCGTGGAGCACCGGCCCACGAATATTTCCGCTTCCGCCGGCGTGACATTGTGGGGCGGTTCAAAGATGCACGTCATAACGCCTGCCGCGTCAACGTACGTCACCCCTTCCCGTGTCATGCCTTCGATCCGCACGAACTGGTGGTTGATTCCTTCGGCAGTCAACAATCGGTTGCACTGGATGCCGACCTCACCGCCCCAGAGTCCGGTTGCCTGGGAGGGACAGTCCAGGCGGTGGAGCTGGCGGGTGACGTTCACGCCTTTGCCGCCGACAATGCATGAGACCCGTTCGGCGCGTGTGATCCGCCCCACGGCGAGTTGTGGCAGTCTCACCGTTTTGTCGAGCATCGGGTTGAGCGTGACCGTCGTGATCATCGGAAGAGCTTGACCGCCTGTGCCGTCGAACATGAAGTCATGGTTCGGACTCGAATATCCGCCATTTCGAGATGCCGATGCGATCCGGACTGCCATCGGGTTGAAGGGCATGCGTACAGGGAAGTGCGCTCATTACTTCCTTACCGCGGTGGTACACCTTGAGAACATTCACGGCACTGAAGCGCGGCACGGCTGCCTTTTCGTCGGCCACAAAGAAATGCGCATCCGTTTCAAACTCCCCGTAAGCGGTCTTGCCGAGCGCATACTGGTAGCGCGGACGGATGTTCCCGCGTGCGATCTCCGACTCAAGGTCAAGCTTCGCCCCGATAAGCAGCGACTGTCCGCCGGTTTCGAGGCGGACGGCAACCGCGCCAGCGGGAGAAGACGTCGGGACAAGAGAGGCTCGCGGCAGATTGTCACTCCCCTTCACCCGGTCAAACGGGGTGAGGACGGTGACGAACATTTCGATGTCGCCGGCTTTGTACTGGCTCGCGATCGTTTGGTACAGTGCAGTCTCGTTCTGACGATGCCGCGAGATCGGCGCACTCCCTTCGGTCTTTCCCGTACGTTCAAGGAATTCCACGCGCAGCCCCGAGTTCCGCGGCAGGTTCAGGGATTGCAGTGAATCCACGGCGATGGTGTACACACCCTCTCGGGTGTGCTCAACGCGCTGGCCGTGCCAGAATGCTGTGAGCGTCATGTAGTCCGGCCGCGTCGCCTTCACCGCATCGATGACAACGAAGACCCCGAGTGATTTGATGTACGCGATGATCCTGTCCCAGTCATAACCCGGAAACGTCTCGCTCACCCTTGTCCGGCTCATGTCCACATCGCGGAGACGGACAAAGTCAATCTTGCGTGTCTGCACAGCCCGGTAGGCACCGGAGTTCTGGACAAACTCGAGCACTCCCTGACGTTGATCGCGCCTGTTTGCGCGCACCACGAGGCGGTTGTGAAAGTAGTCCTGTCGCCACGATCCGTAGGGGCCGCTGGGAAGGCCGTCACGATAGCCTGCATCATGGAGCAGCACGGATCCGTTGTGCATCAGCAGGCTGATGCTGTTCTCATCTGCGTGTCCGTGATGCATCTTCTCTTCTTCCACGGTAATCGTATTCCGGAGATAGTGGCGGCTCATCCATCCGCCGTCTCCCTCATCCCTGTAGTTCAGCAACAGGTATGTTGACCGTGCATCCCAACCGTCGCGGAAGACCACCTTCTTGCCGATAACGTCCTCCAGGACCTCTCCGCTTCCGGCATCGGGCACCGCCGGAATGATCGATTCGTCGACCCAGCGGTGCGCATCGCACAAATGGTACGCCGCACCGATGCCCACCGTATCGCCCCGCGTGCGCGAAGTCGCCAGCAGCGTGGCGGCGGTCCATCGCATCGTGGGATCCCGGAACACCGCGGCACCCCTCTCAAACACCGCCACCAACCTGTGCCCTTCGAGCGATGATTCCCAGAATGCGTCGCCAAAATCCGGCACGAGCCCGGCCGGAGACATCAGGTGCGTGAAGTATTCAAGGTAGTAGTGCAGGAAAACCGAGGAGTGCACACGCGGCTTTCCGGCCGCCTCCGCATAACGAAGCACGGTGTGGAGCCACACCGGGTGATACACCGTTGCGTCTTCGACTTCCCACGCTTGCAGATTGTCGGCGCTGATGGCCTCAGCCGTGCGTATCCACTGCCGTACGTGAGGATGATGCGGCAGGGCCTGCGCTCCCAGGAGAAATCCCAGCGCACGCAGCATCGCGCGGTTGTGGCTTCCCCATTCGGGGAACGTATAGATAAAGTCAACGCATTCCCCGAGATCGGATTCTATCGCCTTGCGCAGTGCAGGGGTTGCCGACCGGCTTTCGCGTACGGCAATGTATGCTTGTGCAAAGGGAGCAATAAAGAAGAAGTTGGTGAACGCCGGGATGCCGCGCGCATACTCGGCGCGGCTGGCGGCAAATCCGGCCGGAAGGGTTTTTCGCAACGACCCGTAGTCGGCGAGCAGATGCAGGGCACGCTGGGCGTATTGTTCATCGTGGTTGAGTGAATACAGATAGCCGTACGTGGCGGCGAGATAGAGCGGCGATGCCGGAGGATTGTACCCCCACAGCACACTATGGTTGGGGTTTTTCTTCCAGGCTTCCAGATCTGAAGGCAGCGTACGCCAGCACTGTGCCGCTGACTTCTCGATTTCGGCAAGATATACCCCTTTCTGGGCCTGTGCAGCGTGGCTCAGCATGAGTATTCCCGCCGCAACGCCGATCCCCAATACCGGCGGTCGGAAAAGTCGCAGCAGTCCTGCCCAACACCGAATCGGCGCTTCATGTAGTCTATCAACGGTCATGTGTGGCATGCGTGTGCCTCATCAATCATGGCGATGTAGTTGTTAACGGGGACATAACTGGGAACAGAGTTTCCGGAGCCGATGGCGTAGCGGCCGGTGCTTCCGCATTGCTGCACGAGATGTCGCACGCGTTGCCGTACCTCTGAAGGAGTCCCTCCGGAAAGAATATTGATGTCAATCCCTCCGAGCACGGCAATCCGGCTGCCGTACATCCGCTGGAAATCCTCCACGGGGATGATGGCATCTTCGAATGAATGCTTTCCGTCGATCCCGACCACCGTGATGAGATCTTCCATGATGGCTGAAAGATTGCCGCAGGAGTGCAGGAAATACGGGATGCCGTGATCATGAGCAACGGCGGCAAAACGCTTGTGCCATGGGATGGCGAACACCCGCAGGTCGCGTGGGGAAATCATCGTGGCGGTACGGTATCCCATATCGTCGCCCGGGAACACCGCTATCAGCCTGTCCAGATCAATCAGGTGCCGGAGGAATCCCAGCATCAATTCGCCCAATCTGTCCGCCACCGCCCGTACCAGCGACGGATCCTCGTACAGGGCTGCGCACAGCCCCTCGAACGACATGATCCAGGAGAGGTGTTCAAACACACCGCCGCCATGGCTGCTGATCAAACCCATCCCATCCGGAAGGTGATCGTTCAGATATTCGAGAGGGGAGAAATCAAACTCCTCAACTTTTGGCCATGGATAGTGCTCAAATTGTTCCCAGGTGGTGATCATTCCATGATGTTCATCCTGCCACGCACGATCTTTCGTGCTTCCCGGTGCCGCATCGGGAATCAGGTCCTTCCGTTCGGGAAACGGCAGCGAAAGTTCGAACCGGACAAAGTCATAGCCCATTCCCGACCAGAACGCGATCATATTATCAAGATAGCCCTTACACGGTGCTGCTCCCGCCCCCGGCGGAACCCAGGGGCGCTGCAACAACTGCTCGATGACGGGCTGCATCACCACGTCATCCACGATGTACTCGACGAGTGGGACGCGTTGCCCCGGCTGCCCGTGCAGGAGGAGTCGAATGAACTCTTCCCCATCGGGTGCGGCACGCTTGAGCGGTATCTGGCTAAAGGATTCTGAGATCATGATTCACGCAGGAGATGCCCTTGATCAAATGCTGCACACAGAGAAGCGATATCGCCGATGGATTCACCCAGCGCGGCCGGCACGATGCTGCACGCGGCGGCAGCCTGCGGCAGGGCTTCCTCTCTGAAGACACGGAGTGCCGGCTCCACCAAGATGTCCATCAAGCGCATGCCCAGGCCACCCAGTACGATGCGTTCCGGATTCAATGTGTCTGCAATCATCGCAAGGCCGCGTCCGAAATACCGGGAGGAAGTCGCAAAGACCTGCAGCGCATCGGAGTCGCCGGATCGTGCCGCAGAGGCAAGTTGGATCATATCGGGAGGCTGCGGCCACCGGCTCGGGAAGAGCATTTGTGCCAGCCGCGCGATTCCGGTGCCGCTTGCATATCCTTCCAGTGACCCGGCTTTGCCATAGCAGTCGGGCCCATCCTCGGCTATGCGCACGTGCCCCACCTCGCCCGCCACATCCGATGAGCCCCGGTACAGACGGCCGTCAAGGATCAAACCCGCACCGAAACCCGTTCCCATCGTCAGGAACACAAGGCTCAGTGCACCCTTCCCCGCGCCGAAATACCATTCGGCCAGGGCTCCCGCATTGCCGTCGTGCTCCACATACACAGGGAGTGCAAAACGGTCCGCCAGGAGTTTCTTTAAAGGAATTGCATCCCAACCCGGCAGATTGGGCGGCGAGTGCACCACTCCCCGAAGAACATCCAGAGGACCACCAATCGCAACGCTGATGGCGGCCGGCGGGTTCGCCGCCGATTCCCAAATCGTCTGCACGCCGTTGACGATGTCGTCAAAGACTTCATTGAAGCCCCGGTACGGGGCCGTCACAAACTGCAGTCGCCGGAGTATCCGGCCGTCGTCACCCCCCTCGATGACCGCCGTCTTGGTACCGCCGATATCCAGGCCGATGATACACCGGCGCGTCATGTCAGAAACCTCCGGACGATTTCCCGTGCCAGCAGGAGCTCGTCGATGTCAAGGGATTCAGTGGCTGTGTGCGCATCGGCAATGTCACCGGGACCGAAGACGATGCAAGGGATACCCGCGGCAGAATAGATCCCCGCGTCGGTTGCATAGTGGGCGCTCTCGACAACCGACGATCCCGTCACCGCCTCGATTTCCGCTCGGAGTAGTGCAACCTCCATGCAATCATCGCGCACTTCCATTCCGGCTGCCTCAAGATGCGGGGCATCCATGGACCAACCCTCAATCCCGCTAAGAGCACGCGCCAGGTCACCGAGAATGACTTCCCTTCCTTCACCCGGGAGTGTCCGCCGGTCAATTTCGATGGAGCACCGGTCCGGGACAATATTGACTGCTGTCCCGCCTTCGATGACTCCGACGCTCAAGGTCGGCGTTCCGAGCAACAGATGAGGTGCGCGCCGGGTGAGCTCATGTGCGTGCCGTTCCACAGCTGCGAGCACGCGCCCCATGGCATAGATTGCATTCTTCCCGCGGTCGGGATAGGCGGAATGTGCGGCTTGCCCGGATGTGCGGATCTTCCAGCGCGTCACACCTTTGTGGGCCGTGATGATATGCAGGCGCGTCGGTTCGCCGCAGAGGCCGAAATCTGCCCTCACCCCGCCGGCAACAGCATGCCGGGCACCGGTAAACTGATATTCCTCATCGGCCACAGCTGCGAACAGCACGTTGTAGCGGAACGTCGCGTGCTCCGCAACCAGCGAACAGATGGCGTCCATGAATGCGGCCAGTGATCCCTTGGTGTCGCATGCCCCCCGTCCCTGCATCCGTCCATCGACAACCCGGGCATCAAAGGGCGGCACGGTCATTGCGTCAGCCTGAACGGTGTCCAGATGAGCTTCCAGAAGAATGGTCCGCTCCGCGCCTGCGTCAATACGCGCCAGGACATTCAACCGATGGGGTGCTACCTCCTGGTGCTTTGCTTCAATTCCCCGGTCCCTGAGGTACCCGGCGACAAAGTGTGCAACGGGTTCTTCCGTGTACTCCCTGCCCGTGCGAGCGCGGCCCATGGGATTCATGCTGGGAATGCGAACAAGATCGGCAAGAAGTTGGACAACGGGCTGCATAGGTCTCTCAGTCCCCCACGACGGCAAACACACGCGCCGGTGCCCCATCGCCGTTCGCGATCAGCAACGGCGCCGCCACCAGGCGCACCACTCCGTCCCTCAGGCGTGCCGTATTGTTGATATTAGTCACCAGGGGAATCCCGCGGCGGAGCATAGTCCTGTGGACATCCATGGTGAAAGGAGTATCCGCGGCGAGCAACGGAATCGGGAGTGCTGCCAGATATTCTGCGCCGGCCAGAGAGAGTGGCGGATAGGTTGCGTAGTAGTCAGCGTCGCCGAACCGCACGTCCCATCCGGTTTTTAGCACGACAGCCATTCCGGGCGTCAGTGAACGGGCCCGGAGCTCTTCCACGGTGATTTCCTGGCGGACGTGTCGCGGGGTCAGGTCGACCACACGTGCGTCCTGAATCCAGAGCCCCGGGTCATACTGGTCAATCGTGCCCATCCCTTCGAAGATATGGCTCGGTGCGTCGATGTGGGTGGCTGTGTGCGTGCCGAGGCTGAGTTTGTGAACGACGCATTGGTGTTCGGCGTAGTTGGCTGTCTGCTCCAGCGATGTCGGCGGATGCCAGGGGAAGTAGACAGGGACGTCTGCGCTGATGGGATGCGTGAGATCAATGACGCTCATAAACGTTGACCCGGCCGTGATGGATGCGGTGACATATCGGGGACCCACACGAATGCATCAACCGGACAGGATTCAAAGCACAGTCCGCATCCAGTGCAGTGTTCGACAACAACGACTGCGGTGCGGCCATGAGGGTGGCCTGTGCGTTTTTCCATATGCAGTGCGTCGAAGAAGCAGACCGGCGGGCAACGGTCACACGCTATGCAGTTATCCTCCAAAACCCTTGCGACAGGGGGGTGTTGGGCCGCAAATGGAGGAGGCAGCGGCGGCAACCCGGGGTACTTTTGCGCGCCGTTCATGGATCTTTCTCCTTCCATACGTTCCTTGCACCGTCGAGGGGTTCACCCGACCATCGCACGATGGACTCCAGTGAAGTCATTGACGCCACCGCCCGTCCCCGGATCATTTCGAGTCGTTCGATCCCCTTGCCTTGCAGATATGCAGTGACATCCGCGTTGATCCGTGCAATTGTCTCCCATCCGTTGATGAGGATGGCCGAGAGAATCTGCACCGTTGATGCACCGACAAGTATGTATTTCAGCACATCCTCTCCGTTGATTGCCCCGCCGGTTCCGCTGATGGGGATGTGCAGCTTCAGGTAGGCTTCGGCCACATGCCGCATGGTGTAGTACTTCGCCCAGGGTCCTCCGATGCCGGCATAGTATCCATGGAGGATCGGTTGCTGGCTTTCAATATCCACATCAATACCCTGAAGCCTATTGCAGAGCGTGACGCCGTGCACGCCAAGGTGTTCAGCTTCCTCAGCCTGCGACTCGGTGAGCGACCCGGGCGAAAGTTTGGCGAGGACGGGGATCTTCACCTGATCGAGGACAGCCCGCATTGCCGCAACGAACGTCGTGTCAAATTGCAGCGAGCCCGGCCGGTGGGGAGACGAGAAATCCAGTTCCAGGGCGTCGGCTCCCGCCGCTTCCACCTCGGCTGCCATCGCGGCCCAATCCGCCGCATCGTCGGCAAAGATGCTGCCGATAATGGGAATCCCTGCGTTCCGTTTGCAGGCGCGGATAAACTCCCAGTAGTCATCGAGCGAACCGCTGTATCCCTGCTCGTACGAATACAGCGAGAATTGTTTTGACCTGCCGGCAATTTGCTTGTCCCAATCCAGCAGTTTGTAGCGCGGCCGGGGCCAGAAACGCATGTGCTCGAACTTGTCGGAACATGCGGTCTTCAGCACGACGGCACCCGCCCCGTGCCGCTCTGCCAGACCGATCTGGTTGACGTCGTGGCTTGCGGGACCCGACCCGACGATCACCGGACTCCGGAGCTCCAATCCGAGAAAGGAAGTGGTCAACATCAGACCTGCACCTCCTTGCGTACCAGGTACTTCTCCACGACGCCGGGCGCAAGTTGATAGGCATTGCCATTTCCCCGGGGAATTTCTATCTGTCCGTCATGGACTTCGAGAAGCGGTGAGATGCAATCTTCCACGAACCAGCGGCGAGAGGCTTGAACGTCGGTAGGAAATCGGAAGTTGGGGAGTGTTGCCAGATGTACGGTCTGTGCACCACCGATCCCGAGTTCGGGCATGGTGCCGCCCCAAACCGGGATTCCCGCTACCGCGCACATATCATGAATGCGAACGGCATTTCTCAACCCACCCACACGCTGGATCTTGATGTTAATGATCCGGCAGGCGCCGATCTCGATGGCATGCTGGACGGCCGCGGGATCTTCGGCGCCTTCGTCGAGGCAAATGGGCGTTGCGAGCAGACTTTGCAGCTGAGCGTGTCCTTCGAGGTCCTCTCTCGCCAACGGCTGTTCGATCATGATCAAGTCGAACTCGTCGAAGCGGCGGAGGTGGTCGAAATGCCAGTGCGAGTAGGCGCAATTTGCATCGACCATGAGGGGGATCGCGCCGAAATGGCGGCGGACCTCCCGCAGCGGCTCGATGTCCCATCCGGGCTGTACCTTGATTTTAAGCCGCTTGTATCCGTCGGCAAGACGGGGTTCGATCATCGCGAGCAATTCCGGAATCGTGGGCGCGATACCCACAGCGAGACCCGCATCAATCCGTGTGCGACTGCCGCCGAGCAATCTGGCCAGAGGAATCCCCTCCCGTTGCGCCTCGAGATCCCAGAACGCAGTCTCTACGCCCGCCCGCGCGAAGGGATTGCCGCCGATGGCTTCCAGCACGCCGCACACATCATCGAGGGACTTCGGCCGCATGGAGACGACCGCCGGGATGATCCGCTGCTTCAGATCATCCCACGTGCCCTCCGGCGTCTCGGGAGAGTAAAACGTTCCTGCCATTGGCGAGGCCTCGCCGACGCCTGTCATGCCATCCGCATCCACGGAGACGAGAATACCATCTTTCTCCGTCACAACGCCGTTGCTGATGCGGAAGACCTCCACCAGCGGGATGCGGATATGCGTCAATGTTATCCTGTCAATTTTCACCGGTAGCGCACCGGATTGCTCAGTTCACCGATTCTCTGGATGCGGCACACCATCGTGTCGCCGTGGCGGATGGGCCCGATCCCTTCAGGAGTGCCTGTGGAAACGATGTCTCCCGGTTCGAGAGTGATGTATCTTGTGATGAATTCGATGACTGTGGGAATGTCGAAGATCAGCGATCGTGTATTTGCTTTCTGCCTGATCCTGCCGTTGACCCGGCATTCGATAGCGAGGTGCACCGGTGGCCGGATCTCGTCTGGGGTCACGATCCAAGGACCGATCGGAGAGAACGTATCAAAGCTCTTCGATCGGAACCATGGATGGCGGTTGCTGATATCATGCGTCTGAATACTGCGAGCGGTCACGTCGTTACAGATCGTGTACCCTGCGACGACAGTGTAAGCATTGCGTTTCTTGACTTCCGTGGCCCTCTTGCCGATGATGATGGCAAGTTCCGCCTCATGATCCATGCGCCCTATCCCTCGCGGAATACGCACGGTCTCACCCGGTCCGATCACCGATGAGCCCGCCTTCAGGAACAGGATGGGTTCACTGGGCACCGAGAAGCTTCCTTCCTTTGCATGGAGGGCATAGTTCAGTCCAAGCGCAACGATCTTCCCCGGCCGGGCAAGCGGGGCCCGAAGGCGTGCGTTGGAGGGGAGGCGCAGGATTTGCTGCATGCTGTTCTTCCGCACGAATGCGGCGACGGCCCGGAAGTGTGTTGCCCCGAATTCCCCCCGCTCCAGGAGCTGGTCGATAGTCGTGCGGGGGAATACGGCAACGCTCTGCTTCAGCAACATGTACGCCGCATGGGCCCTGGTGTAGTCCAGCCAACGGCCATCGAGTTCCAGGCCGACGGCCAGACCCTGATCATGTTCGTACTGTGCGATCTTCATGGCTTGTCCTTTCCAGAAGCGGAGTTCTCCGGACCGGAGATGTCTGTGAACCAGACGCGGAGTGTGACGATTTCTGAAGGCCCGACCCGCAGGCGAACATCGTGTCCCTCAAGAACCGGCAGCGGCTCGCCGACGGTCTCATCGAGGCGCGATGTCGCAACCCGCGACGGAGACATCGCGAAGCGGAGGAGGTCCTCTACCGTCGAGTGTGAAGGGTTCCAGAACCTCATGACAATTCCCCCGCCGTCTTCTGCCTCCTTCAGCGCGCTCATGACCAGTCGCGACGAGCCCAGCGCGGCGAACGACCCTTCCATCGGCAGGGGTGTCGTGTTCTTCCGACGCAGTGGCATCAACGGCAGATTGAACCGCTCGCACTCCTGTTGCAGCGACCGGCCGTCCGCATACTCGGCCGCACTCAAAGACAGCACGGCGTAACGGAATGTACGTTGCCCGGGACACTGCGCATCCGGTGTCTCGTTGTGCCATCCTGCCTTCCCGCCGGGGCGAGTAATCAGATCCTCGGCGGCAAGCAGGCCGACACAGCGCAGCAGTGTCACGGCAAGCGTGCCTTTGGGGCCCGGGAGCAATTCGTACTCCGGCAGGCCGTCCGTCATCACCACGAAGGCACGACGCTTGTCCCGCACGGCGACGAACCGCTGCATGGGTGCGACTTTTGCCGGGTGTTCAATGCTGAAACGCCGGAGATCGTACTGCTTCCGAACGCGACGGAGAACCGTAAACTGGCCGTCGGCGTCCACGGAGTCAGTCCGGATACCGGATGGAAACAGGACGCGAAGCCGGTGATCACGCGCCCGGTTGTCAACCGTTGTTTCGAACAGCACCTCACGCCCGAATGCAGAGAGTGACACGGTCGTCACGACCGGGAGACGCACGGTGCGTGTGCTCCGCGCCTTCCTGTCTTTTGCAGCCGACGCCGGCACCGTCATGACGAGAGCGATGCGCAGCTTCGCACGGAGCGGGCCGCGTTCCAGTACCGATATCTTCGCGCGGGAGCGGTTAGAAAGCACCGTGCGGTCCCGGGCAGGATACGAGTAGTTATACTCGTCTCCCATGTCCCCGCCATCCTCGAAGACGTGCAAACCCCGCATCACGTTCCGGGTGGTCTTGTCTGTCAGAGTGATTTCTCCCCGCGGGTTGACCTCCACTCGAAGCAATGAATTTTCGATCCAGGTGCGTCCGGCTTTGACCTTGCTTTCGTACTTCGCGAAGCGCGACCGCTTCTGTACATTCCACCCTTTGAATCCGAGGGGCGGAATTCTGCGGGCATCCACCAGAACCGAAAACCGTTCTGCGTAGGTTTGTTTCGGATAGTTGTAGTTCGAATACGTAATGTCATACCCCTCGGTACGGCTGAGGCGCTGAATCGGCACCTCCTGCCCCTCTTCGTCGAACAGGGCAAATCCCCGTACCGGAGGCAATTTCGGCGCAACCTTGACATCGGGGTTCAAGCCGACCACAATATCCTGCAGATAGAAGCTGACTTCCGCCCCGGCGACCTCAGACCGCGGCACGGGCGACGGATTGAACAGGAAGACGCAGCGATCGTCTCCAGCCGCCACGTCGTCTGCGGGCAGGAGATGCTGCAGTGATTGCTCCACAGCCATCTTCCCGACATCCTGCACCGCCGCGAACCGGGTCATCATTTCCCGGTGTACTGGATCGATGCTGCAGCCGCAAATGCTGTCATGCGGATGATTCTGGAGAAGGGTCTTCCACGCATGGAGGACGAGCGGGTGTTGCGATTGTGCGCCGGTGGCGACGGCAATGGCGTTCAGAGGCTCGGCATAGCGCTCCAGCAACCGCTGGGCGCCCCAATTCGCCTGCTTGATATATGTCCGGCTGGAGTAGACGCCTCCCATAACGGCAAAAGCATAACGGTACCCGAATCGCAATTCGCCTTCGATATCCGGCAATGTGCCTACTTCCCCGGCCACTGCATCAGCATAGGCCTGCACGGTACTCTGGACAAAAGTTCCGGAGAATGAACGGCGCAACAGATCGATCGTGTGCGGCAACCGGGGATCGGGCCAATGATGGTCTCCCCCGCTCATGATCAGCCGGTGGGAAGTTGTCGCGCGCGCGTCCAGTTCTTCTTTCAATGCTCTGAACCGGGGGATAATTTCTTCGTCTTTGTCCTGGTGAAAATACGCGGTACTGTACCCGTGTCGGAAGAGGTGAATCAGCATGCAGCGGGTTCCATCCGGAGCGTGCCACCAATACTCCGAAGATGTCTGTCCCGGCTCGCCTCCGAATCCGCGGTACACGAGCGCCGAGCTCATACCGAATCCACGGAGGATTGCCGGCATCATGGCGATGTGGCCGAACGAATCGGGGATGTAGCCGACCTGCATGGGCGTGCCAAAGCGACGGCATGCTTTGATGCCGTATAACAGGTTCCTCACGGTCGACTCCCCGCTGACAAGGAATTCGTCGGGCAGCACGTACCAGGGGCCGATGACCAGGCGCCCGGACTGCACGAGCGCGCGGAGGACTTGTTCGCGTTCAGGCTTGACCGCCAGATAGTCCTCCAGCACGATGGCCTGGCCGTCAAGCGTGAAACAAGTGAAGTCGGGATCGCTCGCGCAGATTTCCAGGAGGTCGTCGACCATGTGCACAAGCATAGTCCGGAACTGCTCGAACGATTTGTACCACTCGCGATCCCAGTGGGTGTGTGCAACGATATGATATGTCGGTGTCATACGTACTCGGTGAATGGACGGATGGCAGTGGAAGCACCGACCGCGGTGACACAGCTTGCGGCAATGGCATTTGCCACGTGCGCAGCTTCGATAGGTGCGTACCCCTTGAGTGTTGCGGCAAGAAATCCCGCGATGAAGGCATCGCCCGCCCCGGTGGCATCGACGACTCGCCGCACCCGCACCGGGCGGACGAATGCCGCGCGCCCGGGCGTTGACATGTAGCACCCGTCGGCGCCGAGCTTCACACCGACCACGCCGGATGCACCCCAGTGACGCAACCGGCGGACGATACTCTCGGGCTTCTGTTCGCGCGTGAGCACGGCGGCCTCATCGTGAGACGGTATGAAGTAGTCGACAGAGGGCAAAAGTCGCCGCATGAGCGCCGGTGCATAACGCGGATTGCCGCCCGTATCCACGAGCACCCCCGCACCGGTGCGTTTCTTCACCAGCGCGCAAATGTGCGGAAGGTCGTCTTCGATTTCATGCAGGAGCCCCAGATACCCGAACGCAAAAATCTTCGCCCGGCGAATAATGGGAAGTCCTCTCACAATATCGCTCTTGCCGAACCTCTCCAGGCAACCCCGGGTATGCAGGAACGTGCGTTCACCCTGTGCGTCCACTGCCACAAATGTAGCCGACGTCTGCATGTGGGAGTCAACCACCACACCCTCAGTCCGCAGCTTGTAGCGCCTGTATTGGTTCAAGATGAATTCGCCGAGTGTATCCATGCCGATGCGGGTGATGGCCGCGACCCGGAATCCCAACTTTGCCAGATCGATGCCCGAATTCGATACATTCCCCCCTGTCGTCAGTGTCACTGATTCCAGCAACTGCAGCCCTCCCTGAGGAGGCGGGCGACGAAGGTCGATCGGCCGGCCGATGACATCTGCCAGGGCGACTCCTGCGACAACTACGTCGATCGACGGGCGGAGCAACGGTGTCATTCGGTGACCCGCAGGGTAGTGAAGTCAAGAAGTCGTTTCTTGTCCTTGTAGGTTATCAGCAACTTCTGGCTACCCACCTCGGCGTTAAGGAAAGGACCTTCGAACAGTCGGTAGCGCGACAGATCAACTGTCTTCTCATCCAGACGCCGGCTTTCGGGAAACGCAAACTGCATGCGGCGATTCTCCAGCGTGACATATTCAACGCTGACATTGCCCGGCTCAAGCGTCGCACGGGGAATGTGTTTCCGCAGCTCCTCGCGGAACCCCTCGAATGTGCCCACTTCAGAAGCCGACCGCACTTCGATGACATAGCCGTTCTGGGGATGGTGGCTTCGCAGGCGCCAG